>JAEUOD010000062.1 GCA_016791065.1 Dechloromonas sp.
CACGATCAGGAAGAACCAGAGCAGCACCATGACCAGCGGCACGGAACGGAACAGGTTGACGTAGCCGGCGGCGAACCAGGAGAGCGGCTTGATCGAGGACAGGCGCATCATGGCGAGCAGGGTGCCCCAGACGATGCCGACAACCACGGCCTGCGCGGTGATTTCCAGCGAGATCTTCATGCCTTCCCAGAGGAAGGGCAGCGAACCGGGAATCGAGGACCAATCGAATTCGTACATGTTATTTGCCTCCGATGTAGCCCGGAACCGCGATGCGCTTTTCGAACTTGTGCATCAGGGTCATCACGGTCACGTTGATGATGATGTAAGAGAGCGTCACGGCAATGAAGGACTCGAACGGCTGCGCCGTGTAATCCACCAGCTGGCGGCCCTGGGCGGCGAGTTCGAGCAGGCCGATGGTCGAGCAAACGGCGGAGTTCTTGAAGATGTTCAGGAACTCGGAGGTCAGCGGCGGCACGACCAGGCGGAAGGCCATCGGCAACATGACGAAGCGGTAGGTTTGCGGCAAGGTCAAACCCAGCGCCAGGCCCGCATTCTTCTGCCCCCGGGGCAGGGAGTTGATGCCCGCCCGCACCTGCTCGGCGACCCGGGCACTGGTGAACAGTCCCAGACAGACCATCGAGGCAAGGAATTGCTGCATGACCGGGTTGGACTGCTTGAAGGCATCGCCGATGCTGGCGGGCAAGAGTTCCGGCAGCACGAAATACCAGATGAACAACTGCACGAGCAACGGGACGTTGCGGAAGATTTCGACATAGGCCGTCGCCAGGCCCGCCAGTACCTTGTTCGGTACGGTGCGCAAGACGCCGACCACGGCACCTAGCAGCAAGGCGATTACCCAGGCCGTCAACGACAGACCGATGGTCATCTTGAAGCCGGCGAACATCCAGCCCAGATAGGTGTCATCGCCCGTCGCGCTCGGCTGCAGGAAGATGCCCCAGTTCCATTGATAATTCATGATTGTTTCCCTCCTTGAACGCTAGGTTCCGGGCGCTTCGAACGCCCCCCGAAACGCCCGGATCGCTCAGTATTCCCAGAAAATGCGCTGCAGTTCCTTGCTGTCCTGGGTCCGGGTCATTGCCACGGCGGCCAGGATGCGGGCCTTCTGCGGATTCAGGTCGTGGGCCACGACCCAGTCGTACTGGTCGTCCGGCTGCTCGGCATTGCGCAGCACGAAGCCGCCGGCGTTGACATGCGAGGAACGGATGATCTGCACGCCCTTGCCACGAAGTTCGCGCAGAGCCGGGACGACGCGGTTGCTCACCGAACCGTTGCCGGTACCGGCATGGATCACGGCCTTGGCCCCCTTGTCGGCGAAGGCGCGGTAGGCCGTATCGGTCACGTTGCCGTAGCCGTAGGCGATCTCGACCGGCGCCAGGGCATCGATCTTCTCGATGTCGAACTCGGAATTGACGGTGTGGCGCTTGGCCGGCAGGCGGAACCAGTAGTTCTTGCCTTCGACGATCATGCCGAGCGGACCCCAGGGGCTCTTGAAGGCCTCGGTCTTGATGTTGACGGCCTTGGAGACGTCGCGTCCGCTATTTAGTTCGTCATTCATCGTGACCAGGACACCCTTGCCGCGCGCATCCTTGCTCGCCGCGGCACTGACCGCGTTGTAAAGGTTAAGCATGCCGTCGGCTGACATGGCGGTACCCGGACGCATCGAACCGACGACGACGATGGGCTTGTCGCTGCGCACCACGAGGTTCAGGAAGTAGGCGGTTTCTTCCAGGGTATCGGTACCGTGGGTGACGACAATGCCGTCAACATCACCCTGCTTGGCCAAGGCGGCGACGCGCTTGCCGAGGGTAACGAGATGTTCGTTGGTGAAGCTCTCGGAAGCGATCTGGAAGACCTGCTCGCCGCGCACCTGGGCGACCTTGCCGAGTTCCGGCACGCCGGCGATCAGCTTGTCCACCGGCACCTTGGCGGCCTGGTAGGTGGCACTGTTGGTGGCCTCGGCACCAGCACCGGCGATGGTGCCACCGGTGGCGAGGATGACGACATTCGGCTTGTCGGCGAGTGCCGGGAAGGCCGCCAGGAAACCGGCGGCGATCAGGGTGAAACGGGCAAGAAAGCGATTGAGCATGCGTGTTCTCCGTCGAGGAATCTGTGTAAGGTGGCCTTTGGGATTGGCCTTTCCGGCTGGACCGGAAAGGCCAAATCCGGCGCTCGTTTTTATTCGAAAGCCTTGTCGTTCGGAGCCTTGTAAAGGGCCTTCATTTCATCCGACAGCGGCATGTTGAGGTTCAGGCCCTTGGGCGGAATCGGCGCCATGAACCACTTGGCGTAGATCTTCTCGGCTTCGCCCGAGGTCATGGCCTTGGTCAGCGCGGCATCGACCAGCTTCTTGAAGCCCGGGTCGTCCTTGCGCAGCATGCAGCCATAGGCTTCCTTCGATTGAGCGGTACCAGTCACGGTCCAGTCGGCCGGCTTCTTGGCCTTGGCCATTTCGCCGTAGAGCAGCGCGTCATCCATCATGAAAGCGACGGCGCGGCCGGTTTCGAGCGTCAGGAAAGATTCGCCGTGATCCTTGGCGGAGAT
>JAEUOD010000063.1 GCA_016791065.1 Dechloromonas sp.
CTCGACCAGCTCGCCGCTTTCCTTCACGCCATCCACCAGTTGAATCCAGCCCTCCTCGAGGGTTTTGACTTCAATCGCCACAGACATCGCGGACCCCTCCTCAAGTAGTTGATTGGTGTAAGACGCATGCTATCGCCGACGACAAATTCCCTTTGTGAAAAAAGTCACGACCAAGCCTGTGGATGCAGGCAACGGAAGGCAATGAACACCTTCAACAAAAAATAGCACCAAAAATTCAAAGCATTAACAAACCGGATGCCCAGCAACCAAGCCACAGCGACACTACAAATATTTACTAGACGACCGGTCTAATTCATGCCAGACTGCCCTGCATGAACACGCGTCACGACAACACCCGCCAGCACATCCTCGAAACCGGCCGCCGCATCATCGTGGGCAAGGGCTTCGCGAGCGTCGGGCTGAACGAAATCCTGACCTCGGCCGGAGTGCCGAAGGGGTCGTTCTATCACTACTTCGCTTCCAAGGAACAATACGGCCAGGCTCTGCTGCAGGAGTATTTCGACAACTACCTGGCCAATCTCGACGAACTGTTCGCGGCCGAAAGCCCCTCCGCCCTTGAACGCCTTATGCGCTACTGGCAGCGCTGGCTGGGCATGCAGCGCGATGCCTGCGCCGAGCAGAAATGCCTGGTCGTCAAGCTGGCCGGCGAAGTCGCCGATCTCTCCGACACCATGCGCATCACCCTGCGCGACGGCACCGATCAGGTCGTGCAGCGCATCGCCCGCGTCATCGAAGCCGGGGTCGCCGATGGGTCGATGCCCCCGCTCGATCCGCGCATGACGGCCCAAACGCTTTACCAGATGTGGCGTGGCGCCAGTCTGCTCGGCAAGCTGCACCGCGACACCACCGCGCTGGAAAACGCCATGGCCTTCACCCGAAAACTGCTGTCGCGATAAGTATTTCACCCCACGAACGGCCGCCGCCACTGCGGCCATTTTTTGACCCCCACGACTAGACGACCGGTCTAATCAAGCAACAACCAACCAGGAGAAGCGCATGACCACCCTGTTCGATCCCATCCAGATCGGCGACATCGCCCTCGCCAACCGCATCGTGATGGCCCCGCTGACGCGCAACCGCGCCATCGAAGGCAACAAGCCCGGTCCGCTGACCGTCGAGTATTACCGCCAACGCGCCAGCGCCGGCCTGATCATCGCCGAGGCCAGCCCGATCAGCCCGACCGCCCAAGGCTACCTCGACACCCCGGGCATCTGGTCCGACGAGCAGGTGGAAGCCTGGAAGGCCGTTACTGCTGCCGTCCATGCCGAAGGCGGCAAGATCGTGCTGCAACTGTGGCACGTCGGCCGTGTGTCGCATGTCTCGCTGCTGCTGGCCGGCGAAGTGCCGGTATCGTCCACCGACAAGGCCGCCGAGGCATCTACCTTCACCCGCGAAGGCTTCATCCCGACCTCCAAGCCGCGCGCCCTGCGCGACGACGAAATCCCGGCCCTGATCGAGGATTACCGCAAGGCCGCGCGCAACGCCATCGCCGCCGGGTTCGACGGGGTGGAAATCCACGCCGCCAACACC
>JAEUOD010000087.1 GCA_016791065.1 Dechloromonas sp.
GGAATGTCCGACGTGGCGACTCTGTCCCGTTTGGCCCCAGCAGTTTCCCAACTGCCGGTGGACTGGTATTTCGATACGAAGATTTATGAGCTGGAGAAAAAGCTCATCTTCGATGCCGGTCCCGGCTATGTCGGCCACCAGCTGATGGTGGCCGAAGCGGGCGATTACCGTTCACTCGAATGGAAAGATCATGGCCAGATGCTGCTCAACGGCGGCGACTCCGGCCCGAATGCCGGTATCTGGCAGATGTCCAACGTCTGTCGCCATCGTCAAGCGATCATGTTGCAAGGTGCTGGCAAGCTGAACGGGCCGGTGGTTTGTCCGATTCACCGCTGGACCTACGATCAGGGCGGCCAACTGATCGGGGCACCGCATTTTCCGCAGAATCCCTGCCTCAACCTGAACAAGGTGCAGCTGGAAAACTGGAATGGCTTGCTCTTCAAGGGGCCGCGCTCGGCCAATGCCGACCTGGGCGGCATGAAGGTGGCGCGCGATCTCGATTTCTCCGGCTACAAGCTCGACCACGTCGAGATGCACGAGTGCAATTACAACTGGAAGACCTTCATCGAGGTCTATCTCGAGGACTACCACGTCGTGCCCTACCACCCGGGCCTGGGCAACTTCGTCACCTGCGACGACCTGACCTGGCAGTTCGGTGACTGGTATTCGGTGCAGAAGGTCGGTATCACTTCGTTGATGAAGGATTCTTCCTCCTCCGCTTACAACCGCTGGCAGAAGGTCGTCCGCGAATACTATGGCGATCGGGGCGAAACGCCGCCGCAGGGCGCCATCTGGCTGACCTACTACCCGAACATCATGGTTGAGTGGTATCCGCACGTGCTGGTCGTGTCGACGCTGATCCCGCAGGGGCCGGACAAGACGATGAATGTCGTCGAGTTCTACTATCCGGAGGAAATCGTCGATTTCGAACGCGAGTTCATCGAAGCCGAGCGTGCCGCCTACATGGAAACGGCGATCGAGGACGACGACATCGGCGAGCGCATGGATCGCGGTCGCAAGGCGCTGCTGGCCGAGGGCCGCAACGAGGTCGGTCCTTACCAGAGCCCGATGGAGGACGGCATGCAGCACTTCCACGAGTTCTATCGCCGAATCATGCAGCAGCACATCGCGGCACGCTGAGGCCGTACCTGCAGCAACAAGGCGCCGCGGTAGAATGCGGCGCCTTTTTCATTTTCGAGCCGCTTCATGCAATCCCTGTGGATGATCGCAGCCAGCTTCCTGTTCGCCTGCATGGGGGTGTGCGTCAAATTTGCCGCGGAAACGCATTCGGCAGTCGAAATCACCTTCTATCGCAGCTTCATCTCCATGCTGCTCATGTTCGGCCTGGTGCGCCTGCGCGGCGTGCATCTTGCAACACCGGAGTGGCGCTGGCAGGTGACGCGCGGCCTGGTCGGATTTATTGCGCTCTTCTCCTATTTTTACGCGATCACCCTGTTGCCGCTGGCGACCGCGGTGACGCTCAACTACACCTCGGCGATCTTCCTCGCGATCTACCTTGCCCTGGCCGGCATGCGCCTGCGCTCCGGAATTTTCGGGGCCCTGTTGATCGGCCTGGTTGGCGTCGCCCTGTTGCTCAAGCCGACCCTGCAGGCCGATCAGCTGGCTGGCGGATTGATCGGGCTCGCTTCGGGCGTCATGGCCGGTATGGCCTACTACAGCGTGCGAGAACTCGGGGCGCGCGGCGAACCGGAAACCCGTACCGTTTTCTATTTCTCACTTGTTTCTTCCGTCTGTGCCGGCCTCTGGCTGCTGTTTAGCGAGTGGCACACCATCGACTTGCGCAGCGGCCTTTTGCTGCTCGGTGTCGCCAGCTTCGCGACGGTCGCCCAACTGGCCATGACCCGGGCCTATACGCGTGGCAAGACCCTGATGTCGGCGGCCCTGGCCTACAGCACGGTGATTTTCTCCAGCCTGTTCGGTGCCCTGTTCTGGGGAGAAGTGCTTGACACCTCGGCCTGGTTCGCGATTTCCCTGATTATTCTCTCCGGTATCGCGGCGACGCATTTTTCCCGCGCCAGCCCGGTCGAGCAGGATTGAACGGCGTTACACTGAGACAAACAACAACGGAGTCACATCATGATCGTCATCGACAATCAACCCAGCCGTGTCAGCGTATCCGTCTTCGGCGAATTCACCTTGGCCGATTACAAGGAGTTCGAGGAGGTCGTCAATTACAAGGTCAAGTTCGAAGGTCCGGTCGATCTGTATTTCGACCTGACCCAGATGGCCGATCTGACCCTTGACGTCGCCTGGGAGGAGATCAAGTTTTCCCGTGCCCACGCCAACGACTTCAAGCGAGTCGCCGTCGTCACCGATAGCCAATGGGTGACCTGGAGCGCCTGGCTGTCGCAGACCTTCGTCAATGCCGACGTCGAAGTCTTCGACAATGCCGCCGAAGCCCAGGACTGGCTACTCGTAGAAGCATGAGTTACACGACCCTGGTCGATGCCGCGACCTTGCGCGCGCATCTGTCCGATCCGGCATGGCGCATCGTCGATGTTCGCCATCAACTGGCCGATGTCGGCTACGGAGAAAGGGCTTACGCCGCCGGGCATATTCCCGGCGCCGCCTTCCTGCACTGCGACCGTGATCTTTCGGGACCGACGACCGGCAGCAACGGTCGCCACCCGCTACCTGATCCGGCCCAACTGGCCGTACGCCTGGGCGAGATCGGGATCGGGCCGGATACCCAGGTCGTCGTTTATGACGACGCGCAGGGCATGATCGCCGGTCGTCTCTGGTGGCTCCTGCGCTGGTTGGGACATGACCGGGTGGCGGTGCTCGACGGTGGTTTGCCCGCCTGGCTGGCGGCCGGTGGAATTTGTGTCACCGGCGTACCGAACCCGCCGCGGGCAGATTTCCTTGCCCGGCCATGCGCCTCCTGTGTCGACGCCGACCATGTGCGTACCTTCCTCGAAACTTCCCGCATCCACCTGATCGATGCGCGAAGCCCGGATCGTTTCCGCGGCGAGAACGAAACCATCGATCCGATCGCCGGGCATATTCCCGGAGCGGTGAACCGTTTCTTCCAGAACAACCTGCAGCCCGATGGTCGCTTCAAGCCGGCGGCCGAACTGCGTGCCGAATGGCTCGCGGTGCTTGCCGGGCGTTCCCCCGAGGATGTCGTCCATCAATGCGGCTCGGGCGTTTCCGCCTGCCACAACGTTCTGGCCATGGAAATCGCCGGCCTGCCTGGTTCGCGCCTGTACGCCGGGTCGTGGAGCGAGTGGTGTGCCGATCCGGGTCGGCCCGTGACGAAGGGGTGACGTGGAAGGTTTGCGCACCGGGATCGCGATCCTGTTGCTGCTGGCATCGGTCAGCCTGGCCGGTGCTGCCTTGGGCTGGCACATTCGCCACCAGGCGGTCATGCGGGAGGTGCCGGCACAGCCGGTCGGTCGGGGCAGTGAAGACCAACTGCCGCCAGAGGAAACAGTGATGGCGCCCCCAGGTGGAATCGAACCACCAATTCGCCCTTAGGAGGGGCGTGTTATATCCATTTAACTATGGAGGCTGGTCGTTTTGGCGACAGCCGCGCATTGTACCGGTGCTTCGGGGCTTGTGATAGATTGAAGCGCATCCAACTATAAGACACAGAGGGGACAAGCCATGTCGCTCGGCTTACAGCGTCGTCCGATCGCACAGCAGTTGATCGTCGCGACCATTTCCGCACTGATCGTGGTCTTTTCGATCATGACATTGATTATTCAGCGCAAGGCAGACAGTGCCGCGCTGACCGTTGCTGAACAGAATCTCGAACACGAGGCCAAATTGATGGCCAGTACGCTGGATTCCCTGTTCGAGGCGGTAAAGCTACGCGGCGAGAGTCAGTCGCAATTCCTGATCAAGTACATCGGGGGTAAGCCCGAGCTTGGGGTGGGGCTGCAGAGGACCGGAGATGTCGAGTTGCCGGTGGTTCGCCTCAACGGCGAGGTGCTCAATGCGAACGATCGCCTGCTCAAGTCTTTCCGGGATCTGACTGGCGATGAGACGGCTTTTCTGGTGATCAAGGACAACAAGGTCTATCGCCTTGCCACCTTGCTCAAGGACAAGGATGGCAAGTCCATGAACGGCGTGCCGATCGGCGACAGCGATCCGGTCGCCAAGGCGGTTCTGGCGGGTAACGATTACCAGGGGCTGACCATCCGGGGCGGCAAGTACAACTTCAGCACGGTCAAGGCGCTCAAGGGCGCCGATGGCAAAGTGTGGGGGGCATACTCCATCCGCATCGGGCTGGAGGGCGAACTGAAGCGCATTCGCGATCAGTTCGGCTCTTTGGTGGCTGGCAAGACCGGTTACGTGTACATCGTCCGGCCGACGGACGAAAAGACGATCGGCGAATTCGTCCTGCACCCGAAGTTCCAGGAAAAGCTGCTCTCCGAGGTCGATGTGCCGGCGCCGGCCAAGGCCGCTGTGGCCGAGGTGATCGCCCGCAAGAATGGCTCGTTTCGCTATGTCATGACTGATACCGATGGTCGGGAACGGGAGAAGATCGTCTTCGCGGCGACTTCGGCTGGCTGGGGCTGGACGGTGGCGACCGGAAGCTGGACCGACGAGTATCTGGAAGAGAGTCACGCCCTGCGCAACCTGCTCCTGTTGAGCAGCCTGGCTGCCGCCCTGATCCTGGCGCTGGTGATCTACGTTCTGGTTAATTCCCGGTTGCGCGGCCTCGGTAATCTCGTGCAGGAAGTCGCCCGGATCAGTGGCGGCGATTTGCGGGCAGCCGTACAGGATGCCGATCCGACCAGCCGCAACGAAGTTCATGCGATTGGCCATGCCTTCAACCAGATGGCTGAAAACATGCGGAATCTGGTTCGCGGCGTGGCGACAACCTCGGGACAAGTTGGCCAGGCAGCGAACGATCTGCAGTTGGCAGCGAATGCCGCGCGTCAGAGTGCCGAACAGGCATCGCAGTCGGCCAGCGGCATTGCGGCTTCGGTCGAACAGATGTCGGTGAGCATTACCCAGGTGGCCGACAACGCGAACCAGGCAGCAATCATTTCCGAGGATGCCAAGGCTGTGACATCCAGCGGGCGTGATGTGGTCCAGCGGGCCATGCTTGAGTTGGAGCGGGTCGCTGTCGACATCAACGAATCCGCGACGCTGATCGAGTCGCTCGGCGAGCGCTCGAAGCAGATTTCCAGCGTGGTCGGCGTCATTCGCGAGATAGCCGAGCAGACCAACCTGTTGGCCTTGAATGCGGCGATCGAGGCGGCGCGGGCCGGCGAGCAGGGGCGCGGGTTTGCCGTGGTGGCGGATGAGGTGCGTAAGTTGGCAGAACGGACGGCCATGTCGACCCAGGAGATTTCCACCACGGTCAATGCCATCCTGCAGGAAACCGGAACGGCGGTACAGCGCATGCAGGCGGTCAGTGCCAACATGACCGACAGCGTTGGCTTGGCACGAGAGGCTGGTGTATCGCTGTCAACCATCGACGAGCACGCACAGCAGACGGTCGAGGTCGTGCATGGCATCGCCGACAGTACTCGCGAGCAAAGTGCGGCCGGTCAGGAGATCGCGCGTCTGGTCGAAAATATCGCCCAGGCTGCCGAGGGCAGCAATGCCCAGTCGATGACCAACAGCGAGCGGGCGCGCGAACTACTGCGCCTGTCGGCCGAATTGCAGTCGCAGCTTGCCCGCTTCACGACCTGAGCGGATAAAATCTCGTCATTCCCAACACGGCGCCTTGCGGGGCGCCGTTTTTATTCGCGAACATGCCTTACCTCAAACTTTCCGACGCCTGCCTTGCCTACGGCCACGTGCCGCTTCTCGATCACGCCGATTTCCAGCTCGACCCGGGCGAGCGTGTCGCCCTGATCGGGCGTAACGGAACGGGTAAATCCTCCCTGCTGGCGGCCATGGCGGCGGGCACCGGGCGTGGCCGGCTCGATGATGGCGAGGTTTGGGCACAGCCGGGCATCCGTGTTGGCTATGTGCCACAGGAGCCACCCTTCGATCCCGCGATGAACGTCTTTGAGGCAGTGACCGCCGGTATGGGCGAGGCCTCCCGGTTGCTGGCGGCCTATCACGAGGTTTCGCACCAGTTGGCGGAGGGCGTTGGCGACCACGATGACCTGTTGGCCCGAATGGAAAGCCTGCAGCATGAACTGGAAGCCTGTGGCGCCTGGGCCTATGAGGCACAGGCCGAGAGAGTGATCGACCGCTTCGGACTCGATCCCGAAGCCAGTGTCGGCAGCCTGTCGGGCGGGCAGAAAAAGCGCCTGGCCCTGGCGCAGGCGCTGGCCGTCGCCCCGGAAGTGTTGTTGCTCGATGAGCCCACCAACCATCTGGATATCGGTGCCATCGAATGGCTGGAAACGATGCTGATCGAGAGCGGCGTTACCCTGTTTTTCATCACCCATGACCGTTCCTTCCTGGAGCGAGTCTGTACGCGTATCGTCGAACTCGATCGCGGCAAGCTGGCGAGCTATCCCGGTGGCTTCAAGGAGTACCAGCGGCGCAAGGAGGCCCAGTTGCATGAGGAAGGCCTGGCCAACGCGCGGGCCGACAAGTTGCTCAAGGAGGAAGAGGTCTGGATTCGCAAGGGCGTCGAGGCGCGGCGGACGCGCGCCGTGTTCCGTGTCCAGCGTCTCGACAAACTGCGGGCCGAGCGCCAGGCCCGGCGCGAACGCATGGGCAAGGTCAACCTGCAACTCGATGCCGGCGACAAGAGCGGCAAACTGGTTGCTGAACTGGAACACGTTACCAAGCGCTACGGCGAGCGGACGATCGTCGGTGATTTCTCGACGCGCATCCAGCGTGGCGACAAGATAGGCCTGATCGGTCCCAATGGCGCGGGCAAGACGACGCTGTTGCGGATGATCCTCGGCGAACTGAAACCGGATGCCGGTACGGTGCGCCTCGGTACCAAGATCGATGTGGCGTATTTCGATCAGTTCCGTACGCAGTTGAATCCCGATTCCTCGCTGGTGGACGTCATTTCGCCGGGCTCGGATTACGTCGAGATCGGCGGCGCACGCAAGCATGTCATCGGGTATCTCGAAGACTTCCTGTTCGCGCCAGAGCGGGCGCGCTCGCCGGTGAGTTCGCTGTCCGGTGGTGAGCGCAATCGCCTGTTGCTGGCTCGGCTGTTCGCACGGCCGGCCAACGTGCTGGTGCTCGACGAGCCGACCAATGACCTCGATATCGAAACCCTTGAGCTGCTCGAAGAGTTGCTGCAGAACTATGAAGGCACGCTCTTTCTGGTTAGCCACGACCGGACCTTTCTCGACAACGTGGTGACCCAGACCATCGCGGCCGAGGGCGACGGGCACTGGTACGAGTATGCCGGTGGCTATACGGACTGGGCGACCTACAAGGCGAGTCTGGCGAAGGAAGCTGTCAAGCCGAAGAGCGAGGCGAAGCCGGCGGCAAGGGCGGTCGAGCCGGCCAAGCCCAAGGGGGGCAAGCTTTCGTGGAAGGAGTCGCGGGAGCTGGAGGCTCTACCTGGGAAGATCGCCGATCTGGAGGCCGAACAGGCTGAACTGACCAAGCGGCTGGAGGATCCGGCAATCTATCAGGCGGACCCGACATCAGCGCAGAAAGCCGCCGAACGCCTGGCGACTATCGACGAAGAATTAATGGCGCTGCTCGAGCGCTGGGAAATCCTGGAGTCGCGCGCCACTGCGGCTGGCTGAGCGCGCGTTGCCTCAGTGCTCGTCGGCTTCGCGGGCGGGCATCGGTTCGAGGCCCAGGCGCTGGCGGACAGCTTCCGGCGTGATGTTGAGCAGTCGGCCGATATCGGTGTAGTCGTCGGGTAAAGCTGGGTCTTCCCAGCCGTGCGACGAATGGCGGGCCAGGCGAACCGCGAGCGCGACATTGCGCACGCGCGGCTGCTCACTGTGATTGTCGTCGATCAGGCGGAGCAGGAGTTCCGGCAGGTGCCAGACCTTGGCCAGTTCGAGCTGGATGTCCTGGAAGGTGAAGCCAAGCGTATTGTTCTGCGCATCGGCGCTACGCATCGTCGGCCGGGCGATCTGCTGGGCGCGGATGTCGAGGCCGAGTTTCGGTGCAAAGCACCAGACCAAGATTTCGGTGAGGTCGTGGAGGAGCGCTGCGATGCGCACTTCTTCCATGTTGATGTCGTGGCGCCAGATGGCCCAGTCCTGGGCGTAGTCGGCGGCGCGTTGAGCGCGGCGGATGACCTGCAGTACGCCGAGCAGGGCATGTGGGTCTTCGCCCTTGAGCATTTCTTCGACGGTGGGCAGATCGATGAAACGGTTGAAGAAGGGTTCGATGCCCGACATCATCACGGCGCTGGCGATGGTGGTGATGTCGTGCTGCAGGGCGCGGCCGCGGAAGGGCTGAATGTAGGCCAGGACGCGCACCGTCATGATCGGATCCTGCAGGATGATGCGGGCCAGTTCGCGGGCGTCTACACGGTCCAGATCGGCGCGCATTTCTTCCAGTCGGCGCTTGGTGACGCGCAGGACAGGAAGCGTGTTGTTGCTGAAGAGCAGTACCCAGGCGTCGATGTCCGGCAACCGATGATCGAGCATTTTCTTGTTGTCCCCGAAAAGTGTGCTGCAAGCGTGCCTTCCGAGTTTAAGCGGGGCCGTGCTGGCGGGCAAGGCGCGCGTGCATGCGATAATCGCCGCTGGTCAAATCTCTCGGTATTCGCAATGCGCTACAAGATCGTTCCGGTGACACCTTTCGAACAGAATTGCACCATTTTCTGGTGCGAAAAGACACGCCAGGCAGTTGTCATCGATCCCGGTGGCGATATCGGCCGTATCGAACAGGCGCTGGCGGCAGAAGGGCTGACCTTGGCGAAGATACTCGTTACCCACGGTCATATCGACCACGCCGGCGCCGTTGCCTCCCTGGCCGAGAAAACCGGCGTGCCGATCGAGGGGCCGCATGAAGAAGACCGTTTCTGGATCGACGGCATGCCGCAGCAGAGCAAGATGTTCGGTTTTCCGGCGGTGCAGAGCTTCACGCCGGATCGCTGGCTCAAGGATGGCGATAAGGTGTTCTTCGGTGAGGTCGAGCTCGATGTCCTGCATTGCCCGGGGCACACGCCGGGGCACGTGGTATTTCACCATCCGGCGAGCAAGCTGGCGCAGGTAGGCGATGTGCTATTCCAGGGCTCGATCGGGCGGACTGATTTTCCGCGGGGCGACCACGAGACCCTGCTGCGTTCGATCAAGGAAAAACTTTTTCCATTGGGCGACGATGTCGAATTCGTGCCCGGGCATGGCCCGATGTCCAACTTTGGCGAAGAGCGCCGCTACAATCCTTTCCTGAGCGGACGTTTTGGCTAGGTGTGGAGGGGCACCAGGCAATCGCCAGTGCCCCTGTTGCTGGCGGGTCAGGCGATCTGACGGATGCTGGCGGCCCAGGTCAGCGCATCCAGCTGGCATTGCAGGTGCTTTTCGCCGGAAATGCCAAGTGCCTTGAGTTGTCGTGCGGCACTCTCCAGATCGCCGGCATCGGCGCTGGCGATTGCATCGAGCAACTGACCGAGCGAGCCGACATGCTCGGCCAGCGCGCCGGTCACGGTTTCCGTCAGGGGGAGTTGCTGGAGAATTTCGGCCATCGACATGTTGAGCAGGACGTCGAGCAGCGAGAATGTGCCGATCATGAAGGCCGTATCCTCTACGTTTTCCAGCGATAGCGGAGGTTCAACCTGCTGGGCGAGCATTTCAAGCAGTCGGCCGCGGCAGGCGGCTTTCTGAAGCAGTGGATTGGGATGCTGGCCGTTATTCGGATCAGCATAGACCAGCAGCTGCAGCCAGCGCTGAAGTTGGCGGCGCCCCAGCAGATTGATCGCCTGAGCAAAGCTGGTGATCGGGTTGGGAGGCGCGATAGCGGCCGAGTTAACCAGACGCAGGAGGCTGTAGGACAGCTTCGCCTCCTGGCGGAAAATATCTTCCAGTGCCGGAGTGTCGGCGTCCTTGGCGATCAGTCCGAGTAGTTCGAGCAGCTTGACGCGTGTCGTGTCGGCTTTTGCATTGGGGGTTGCCCGGGCTAGCAGGAACTCGTCGCTGGACAGGGCGCAGGCGTTATCGAGTAACCATTGGCGATCGGCATGGCTATGCACTTCGGTGGCGATCACGGTGGTTCGGCTGGAGAGTCCGATGAGCGTGAATGGCGGAAGGCTGCGGGCGTGGCTGGCCGCGATCAGGACATAATCCCAGGTGCCGGTAGCGGGTAGCTTGAGCTGAGGGCTGGTCTGCAGGCAGAGCTTGCGACGGGCCTTGCGGAGCTCGGCTTCGAGCTTGCTGGCACCTTCTGCCGCAGGTTGTGCCGAAAAAACGAGGATGGCAGGATCGGCGCATTGCTCGCCGCCACTTGCCGTGTCGCATACCGGCAACAGCCAGGGATGGCGCTGGTCGAATGGCTTAAGTTTGCCGGACGCGCAAAGCCTTGCAAGTAGTTCGCTGTTTTCCTGGCCTCGCGGTGATCTGATGCGATAGCCCGACCAAGCCTCATCGGCCCCGAGCAAGGGGTGAACGAACAGGTAATCGGAGTGAGCCATTCTTCGCTTTCTTGATTGTTTGGGCGGGATGTTAGCAAACCCGACTGCACGCCGTCTTCATTGAATTTTCTGTTTGCTGGCGGCGGTCGATGCCTGGCGATAGTTTGAGCAGGGAAGGCTGACCTTTGGGGTAAAATACGCGCCGACCCAGAAAACGAGCTGTCCATGAAAACAAGTTTCCTCGACTTTGAGCAGTCCATTGCCGACCTCGAAGCTAAGATCGAAGAGCTGCGCTTCGTGCAGGATGACTCCGCCGTCGATATCTCAGAAGAGATCGAGCGGCTGGAGAAGAAAAGCGCGCAGCTGACCAAGGATATCTACGCCAAACTTTCGCCCTGGCAGATTTCGCAAGTGGCGCGGCATCCCCAGCGTCCCTATACGCTGGACTACCTGTCGCTGATTTTTACCGATTTCGAAGAGTTGCACGGCGATCGTGCTTTTTCCGACGATCATGCCATTGTCGGCGGTCTGGCCCGTTTCAACGGCCAGCCGGTGATGGTCATTGGCCATCAGAAAGGTCGCGACACCAAGGAGAAGATCTACCGTAACTTCGGTATGCCGCGCCCGGAAGGCTATCGCAAGGCGCTGCGCCTGATGAAGTTGGCCGAGAAGTTCGGCATTCCGGTGATGACCTTCGTCGACACGCCGGGTGCCTATCCCGGTATCGACGCTGAAGAGCGCGGGCAGTCCGAGGCGATTGGCCGCAATCTCTACGTAATGGCCGAGCTCAAGGTGCCCGTCATCGTTACCATTATCGGTGAGGGCGGTTCTGGCGGCGCGCTGGCCATTGCTGTCGGTGACACGGTTCAGATGCTGCAATATTCCACCTATTCGGTCATCTCGCCGGAGGGGTGCGCTTCCATTCTCTGGAAGAGCGCCGAAAAGGCGCCCGAGGCGGCGGAAACCATGGGTATTACGGCGCAGCGCCTGAAAACGCTTGGTTTAATCGACCGCATCATCAATGAGCCGCTGGGCGGTGCTCATCGCGACCATGTCGCGATGGCCAATAACCTCAAGAAATCGTTGCAGGACGCGCTCAAGCAGTTGTCCGGCCTGTCGTCCGCAGAGCTTCTGGCGACGCGCTACGAGCGGCTGATGAGCTATGGTCGCTTCAAGGAACAGGCCGTCGACTGATCTCGTCGAGCGGGTCGGCATTTTTCTCGCCGCCCGCCTGAAACCTGGAGAGCGTCTTTGCGTGGGGCTCTCGGGTGGGTGCGACTCGGTCGTTCTGACGCATCTTCTGCACCGTCTCGCTCCAAGTTTGGCCTTCTCTGCGGTGCATGTCCATCATGGGCTTTCGCCCAATGCCGATGCATGGGCGGATTTTTGTGCCGCCTATTGCGACCGCCTGGGCGTTCCGCTCGCCATTCGCCGGGTTGCAGTGGGTCTCGGGGGCGGTTTGGGGCTTGAGGCCGCGGCGCGGGCGGCGCGTTATCAGGTATTTGGTGAGGCCGACATTGATTGCATTCTGTTGGCGCATCATCGGGGCGATCAAGCAGAAACAGTCTTGCATAATCTCCTGCGCGGCGCCGGGGTGACTGGTGCGGCGGCCATGCCGATGGAGCGCCAGCTGGGACGGCTCAGAGTCTTGCGCCCTTTGCTCGATGTTTCTCGCAGCGAGATCGAGGCCTATGCCGAGGCAAATGGTCTGGCCTGGATTCGTGACGAAAGCAATGATGACCGAAGGCTGACCCGGAATTACATCCGTCACCAATGTCTGGTCGATCTGGCGCAACGTTTCCCGGCTGCCGAGGTGACGCTGGCACAGGCGGCGGCGAATTTCGCGGAGGCGGCGGGCCTGCTCGATGAGCTGGCTGAGGAGGACTGGCAGCGGGTGCGCACGGGCGATTCGGCCCTCCTGGCGAAGTTGCGCGAGCTTTCCTTGCCCAGACTCAAGAATCTGTTGCGTTACCGCCTGCGCTGTCTGGCGTGGCGGGTTCCTGCTGCTACCAGGATGGACGAGTTTGCTCGTCAGCTTTTGGTTGCCGCTAGCGACCGTCATCCCGAATTGCGTCTTCCCGATGGTCTGATGCGGGCGGGACGCGGCAGGCTGCTCTGGCTTCCCGATAAATAACAATCTGTTACCAAGCGTCTTTCCGCGGTTAACGGCCTTCAGTTACAATCGAAGGATTATTTTTCATCTACACAGGCCATGATTACCGGATCCATTGTCGCCATCGTTACGCCCATGCACGAGGATGGCAGCCTCGATTTGAATTCGCTGCGCAAGCTGGTCGATTTCCATGTGCAGGAGGGCACCGATGGCATCGTGATCGTCGGTACCACCGGCGAATCCCCGACCGTCAATGTCGAGGAGCATTGCGAGTTGATCAAGGTTACGGTCGAGCATGCCGCCGGGCGGATCCCGGTAATCGCCGGTACCGGAGCCAATTCGACAGCCGAAGCGATCGAGCTGACCGAGTTCGCTAAGAAGGCCGGTGCCGACATGGCGCTTTCTGTCGTGCCTTATTACAACAAGCCTTCGCAGGAAGGGCTGTACCGCCATTTCAAGGCGATCGCTGAAGCGGTCGAATTGCCGGTCCTGCTCTATAACGTGCCGGGTCGTACGGTGGCCGACATGAGCAATGACACTATCCTGCGCCTCGCCGAGGTGCCGGGTATCGTCGGCGTCAAGGACGCGACCGGCAACATCGATCGAGCCAGCGACCTGATTGCCCGGGCACCGAAGGATTTCGCGCTCTACACCGGTGACGACATGACGGCTGTTGCGACCATCAGCCTGGGTTTCCATGGCGATATTTCGGTGACTGCCAACGTCGCGCCCCGTCTCATGCACGAAATGTGCGTTGCAGCTGCCAGCGGGGACATCGTCCGGGCGCGCGAGATTCACTTCAAGTTGCTTGGCCTGCATCGCGACCTGTTCTGCGAGGCCAACCCGATTCCGGTCAAGTGGGCCGTGCAGCAGATGGGCCTGATTCCCGGTGGTATTCGCCTGCCCTTGACCATGCCTGCCGAGGCGAGCCAAGTACGCATTCTGGCTGCCATGCGCCAGGCCGGCATCCTTGCCTGACCGGAGTATGAAAAACATGAATCATCGGCTTTCCGGCCTCGCAATATCCCTGCTTGCCATCGCCCTTGGTGCCTGCAGTTCGCTTCCCGATTCCCGAAAAATCGACTACAAGTCGGCTGGCAAGGCACCGACTCTGGAGGTGCCGCCTGATTTGTCGCAAGTCGCGCGCGACGATCGTTTCCTGGTGCCGGATGCCTCTGGTAAAGGGAGCGCGACTTTTTCGGCCTACAGTGCAGACCGCTCGCCAGCGGCGCAGGCCCAGAATTCCGTTGTCTTGCCGCAGGTCGACAAGATTCGCGTCGAGCGTTCGGGCAATCAGCGCTGGCTGGTCGTTGCGGCACCGGCCGACAAGGTGTGGGATACGGTCAAGGATTTCTGGCAGGAGTCGGGTTTCATCATCAATGTGGAGCGTCCCGACGCTGGCGTCATGGAAACCGATTGGGCGGAGAATCGTGCCAAGATCGGTGACGACATGATTCGCAACACCCTTGGAAAGCTCCTGGATTCCCTCTATTCGACGGGTGAGCGCGACAAGTTCCGGACGCGTTTCGAACCCGGTGCGGAGCCGGGAACGACGGACATTTTCATCAGCCATCGCGGCATGGAGGAGGTGTATACGTCCTCCTCGAAGGAAGATACGCGCTGGCAGCCTCGTCCCGCTGACCCTGAACTCGAAGCAGAGATGTTGCGTCGCCTGATGGTGCGCATGGGAACCGAAGAGAAACGTGCCGAAGCCTCGGTCGCGACGGCCAAGGCCGAGCCGCGTGCGCGCTTGGCGAAGGCCGACGATGGTGCTGGTACGCTCGAGGTCTACGAGCGCTTTGACCGCACTTGGCGCCGCGTCGGGCTGGCGCTCGATCGCGTCGGGTTCACGGTCGAAGATCGGGATCGTTCGCGTGGCCTCTACTTTGTGCGCTACGTTGACCCAGAAGTTGATAACCGCAAGAAGGACGAAGGCTGGATGTCCAAGCTGACGTTCTGGAAGAGCTCCGAGCCGGCGACGAGTTCGCGTGTCCAGTATCGAATCCATGTTGCCGATGCTGGGGCGCAAAGCACGGTTCAGGTGCTGACCAGCGAGGGCGGCACCGATAAGTCTGATACCGCCAAGAAGATTCTCGGTCTCCTGCAGCAGCAGTTGCAGTGATTCGTTTTGCCTCGCTCGGCAGTGGCAGTGCGGGCAACGCGCTGCTCGTCGAGTCGGGCTGCACGCTGTTAATGGTTGATTGCGGCTTCGGCTTACGTGAATCCTTAAGCCGACTGGCTCGCCTGGGGCGCTCTCCAAGTGAGTTGACCGGTATATTCGTCACCCATGAACATGGTGACCATTTGGGTGGTGTCTGGCGTCTTGCGCGGAAATTCGATATCCCGATCTGGATGACTCATGGTACCTGGATGGCCAGTGCAGAACCCGATCTCGGCTTGAGGCTGAGCATTATCGATAGCGATCATCCGCTACGAGTCGGGGCGCTTGAAGTTCTGCCGTTTCCGGTGCCGCATGATGCGCGAGAGCCTGTCCAGTATCTATTTTCTGATGGTCGGCGCCGCCTTGGTGTATTGACTGACATTGGCGAAGTAACGTCACATGTTTGCAGCCTGCTGTCCGGTTGCCACGGGTTGGTGCTCGAGTGCAACCACGATGCTGCCATGCTCGCGGCGTCGAGCTACCCGGCTTCGGTCAAACGACGGATTGGCGGGCGAATGGGGCATTTGGACAATGCTGCCGCCGCATCCCTGCTGGAGCAGATCGATTGCTCCAGTCTGCAGCACGTTGTTGCAGCACATCTCAGCGAACGAAACAATCGGCCGGAATTGGCTGTTGCTTTTCTGGCGCGGGCCTTGGGCGATTCCGATGGGCGGATTACGGTCGCAAGCCAGGGTGAGGGGCTATCCTGGACCGAGTTGACTTAGCCTTCCGGGGCATGCGTCATTAAAGATACTTGGCCATTGATGGCGCAAAAAAAACGGGGCCAAGGCCCCGTTTTTGCTGGATAAATCCAGATTACTTCTTGTCAGCAGCGGCCGGAGCAGCTTCAGCCGGCTTGGCGGCTTCAGCCGGGGCGGCAGCGGCAGGAGCGGCTTCAGCCGGCTTGGCGGCTTCAGCCGGGGCGGCGGCGGCCGGAGCAGCTTCAGCCGGCTTGGCGGCTTCCGGAGCCGGGGCAGCAACCGGAGCCGGAGCCGGAGCTTCAACCTTCGGCTCTTCCTTCTTGCCACAAGCGGACAGAGCGATGGCGGCGATCAGAGCAGCAACGAGAGCGGACTTATTCATGGGAGTTTCCTTATCGACAAGAAGCAAAATGTTAGGAGATCAGGTACAGCCTAATCAGTCGATAATTATAGCAAGACAAAAGACGGTGTGGCGCAATTTGCTGCGCTGCGACATGGTGATTGACTATCACAGTCCCAACGTAGTTGCGCTGATTTGGTCTCCGCCCTCATTCCAGATTTCAGAAAATCGTCTGGCATATGTACCAATTTCATCCGGTTCGTCGACCAGTAGCTTGCTACGCGCCTGGTCACGATCGAAGCGGATCAGGCCGTGGCGATCGTCGACCAGAATCATGCAATCCCGTAAATGCGCGAGGTGTTCCGGTGTTTGCCGCGCAGCGGCAATGTGGGCATAAATACTTAGCTGTTTGACTAGCCCGGGGGTGTCGCGGAGGAGGGTATCGCCATGTCGCAAGGCAATTTTTAGAGATTCACGATGCCCGGCATGCAGAAAATGTTGCAATTGGGCCTGTCGGGCCGGAGCGTCCGGCTTGATCAGATGAAGATCATCATCGTAGATGCAGAGTTTCTCGGTCGCGATCGCAAGCAGACGGTCTATTGCCGACTGGTAGTCATGCCATGAGGTGATCAGTTCGCGTGCCATGGTGTTCAGTGTAACCGATTGATAGAATGCGCGCTTTTTCGGAGTAGAACGTGCCGATCGGGAAAATCGAATCGCTGGATCATGAGGCAAGGGGAATCGCACGCCTCGATGGCAAGACGATTTTTGTTGACTCGGCATTGCCTGGCGAAACCGTCGAGTATGCAAGCTTCCGGAAGAAGCCGAATTACGAGTTGGCGCATCTGGTGGAAGTGATCAAGCCTTCCAGCGCGCGTGTCGTCCCGGTATGCCCCCATTTCGGTATTTGCGGTGGGTGCGCTATGCAGCATATGGAGCCGGCTGCCCAGGTTGCCACCAAGCAGCGTGTGCTCGAAGACAGCTTATGGCACATTGGTCGCGTTCGCCCGGAGACGATCCTGCCGCCGATTCAGGGGGCTCCGTGGGGCTATCGTCATCGGGCACGGCTTGCCGTACGCAGGGTGGAAAGCAAGGGCGGCATGCTGGTCGGCTTCCATGAATGGCGCAGTAGCTACATTGCGGATATCCGGAGTTGCGCGGTACTGCCGCCTCATCTGTCGGATTTGTTGATGCCGATGCGCGAGCTTTTCGGTTCGCTTAGCGTTGCCGAGCGTTTGCCGCAGGTCGAAGTGGCAGTCGGTGAATATTGCACGGCATTGGTGCTGCGCATCCTGTTGCCTCTGACCGCCAAGGATCAGAATCTCCTGCGTGCCTTTGCTGATCGTCATGCGGTTGTTATCTACCTGCAGCCCAAGGGGCCCGATAGTGCCTACCGCTTTCATCCATTGCCGGGCCCCCGGCTCTCCTACCTCCTGCCTGAATTCGACCTGGAGATGGAGTTCAGACCGACCGAGTTCACTCAGGTCAATCACGCGGTAAACCGGGTTTTAGTGCGACGGGCAATCCGTTTGCTCGATCCGCAACCTGGTGAGCGGATCGCCGACATGTTCTGCGGACTTGGCAACTTCACGTTACCGATTGCTCGTTCGGGGGCGACGGTTGTCGGTGTCGAGGGGAGCAAGGCTCTGGTCGAAAGAGGGCGGGAATGCGCTGTTGCCAATGGCTTGGCGGACAGAGTCGAGTTCGGCGTAGCCAACCTCTTTGAGTGTGATGAGGCATCTATTGCCGCGCTTGGTCAATTCGACAAGATGCTGATCGACCCGCCCCGTGAGGGAGCGGTCGAGTTGGTCAAGTCTCTGCCCGACTCGGGGGCGCCGAAGCGAATTGTCTATGTCTCATGCAATCCAGCAACGCTGGCACGTGACGCAGCCATTCTGGTTAACGTCAAAGGCTACCGCTTCGTTTCCGCTGGCGCGGTCAACATGTTTCCCCAGACATCGCACGTCGAGTCGATTGCCGTCTTTGAGTACCAGAAATGAAAAAGGCGGCCTGGACCGCCTTGTTTGAGTTCACTTTGGGCAGTCAGTCCCGCTCACCGGTGAAGGCCATGATCAGATTCAGCAGACTGACGAAGACATTGTAGATGTCCAGATAGACCGCAAGAGTCGCGCTGACGTAGTTAGTCTCGCCGCCTTGGATGATACGGCTGATGTCATACAGGATGTAGGCGGAGAAAATCATCACGGCGGCAGCCGAAATGGCCAGCGAAAGAGCGGGAATCTGGAAAAAGATGTTGGCGACTGCCGCAAGCAGAACGACGATCATCCCGACGAAAAGGAATTTGCCCATGTTGCTGAAATCGCGCTTGCTGACAGTGGCGATGCTCGCCATGGTGAAAAACACCGCACCGGTACCCGCGGCAGCCATAGCGATCATCGAACTGCCGTTGGAAAAGCCCAGGGCAACCTGAAGAATGCGCGACAGCATCAGACCCATGAAGAAGGTGAAACCAAGCAGGAGAGCAACGCCCAAGCCGCTGTTCTTGTTCTTCTCGATGCTGTACATGAAAGCCCAGGCAATGCCAAGGAATAAGATGAAGGCAATAAATGGGCTGCCAGCCAAGAAACTGAACTGCATCTGAACACCGACCAATGCACCGAGGATGGTCGGCAGCATGCTCAGGGCGAGCAGCATGTAGGTGTTCCTGAGAACGCGGTTTTGCTGCGTAGCAAGCGTTGAAGTTCCATGCTGAAGGGTGTCAAAGTGCGAATTCATGCAACGGCTTCCTTTCTGTTGTTTCCTCAGGCGCTGAGACTAACCAAGCGGGAGAAAAGTTTCAATCAGTAGTTGACTAATATAGTCGGCTTAATTTTCGTGGCCCTATGCTATCATGCGCGCCTTCCGGGTCTGTGGCAGAGCGGTTGAATGCACCGGTCTTGAAAACCGGCGTGGGGAAACCCATCGTGAGTTCGAATCTCACCGGACCCGCCATCGGCATAGCGACAGGTGTTCTCATGTCTTCCTTGAAGCTGATTGCAGGCCTCGTTGCAAGCGTCTCCATTGTTGGCTGTGTTTCGGTCAACGATGTGTATCTTGGCGATGGCTCTGTTGGCCGTGAAATCTCCTGCGATGGTCGTGAGCTGAGCCTGGATACATGCTTTGAAAAGGCGGCGCAATTTTGCGGCGTAAATGGTTTCGAGACCGTTACCCGCGAAGGCAAGTCCACCGGACGAGCCTATCTCAAAGGGAGTACGGATTCGAACTCCGGTCCCTTCGCGACGCGAAGCATTTTGATTCGCTGCAACGATGACCGGCCGATTCCCCGATACGACTGAGGTATGGCGGGGTAGGGGGGGCTTGAGCGGTCTGTGCCGACCTTGTTGTGCAAACTCAAAGATTCAGGAAGTCGCCGACCTCTACCGACCTTGCCATGGTGTCGGCGTAGCCGAGGTCGATCAAAGTCCGGGTAAAGGGCTTTTCGAATAGCAGATAGCTGGTCAAGGCGCCGCCGTGGCGGTTCATGGCCCCAACTCCACGTAGTAAGGCCCGAACCGCCCAGGGTAGGGCACCTGCGTGATCGGCGGCGATCCGATCGAGGCGTTCCGAGGGCGAGATGATCAGGGTCTTGACTGGGCGCAGCGGGATTCCCGCGTTTTCCCGCAGTTCCGGCGGGATTGACGATAACGTCAGATTGATGCGCTGCATGCGTTCAATGTCGACGGCGAGTCCGTCGAGAAAGATGCTGGAAAGGGCGTGTCCGGCAATTTGTGCGAGTGAGGGATGGCTTTCCACCCGGCGCCGTTCAAGATGTTCGTTCTTTCGGCTACCGCCGATGATCAGTACGCGCTCGGCGCCGAGGTGAATCGCGGGAGAAATCGGTGCGAGCTGACGCATCGAGCCATCGCCAAAATACTCCCGATGAATGCGCGTTGCGGGAAAGATGAACGGAATGGCGCTTGATGCGAGCAGGTGATCGACGCCGATCTGGGCGCGGATGCCCAGTCGTTGTACTCGGCGCCAGGGTTGTGCCGAGGGGTGCGCCTGGAAGAAGCTGATGTTTTCTCCCGATTCATAGCCCGAGGCGGAAATACTGACGGCATGAAGGGCGCCGCGGGCGATTGAACGGTCGATTCCCTTGAAATCGAGATGGCGGGTGAGCAATTTGCGGAGCGGGGCGTTGTCGAGCAGAGAGTGGGGCGGGTTGTGGATCAGCCAGCCCAGGGTTAGCGAGGAAAGCCAGCGTGCCCCGGAACGGCCGATGCCGAGGGCGTCGGCACGGTAGATATCGTGTGCCCGCATGTCGCGCCAGACGCTGGCAAGTATCGAGACAGCCTTGCCGAAGTTGTCAGCCAGGCAGGCCACACCAGCGGCATTGATGGCGCCAGCCGAAGTTCCGCAAAGAATGGGGAAAGGGTTGCGATGGCTGTTGCGCGACAGTTTGGCGACGGCCAGCAGGACGCCGACCTGATACGCGGCACGCGCTCCTCCTCCGGTGAGGATCAGGGCTGTGCCGGGAGATTTTGCCTTGCCGTGAACATCCATCGGGAGCGATTGCTCAGCCGACGGAGGGGGCGTGGTGGCGTACTACTGCTGATAGCAGGGTAGTCATTTGCTCCTCCTCTTCCTGGTTGGCGGCTGCATGCTGCCGTTGTTTTCCCGGAGTATAGGAAGAAGCTGGGTTTCACTCAATCAGCTGTGTCGCGGACGGCATCGGCCCAGCAGTTAGGCGTTTCGTAAAGGCGGACTTGTTCAAGCCGGAGGTGGTTGCCGTAGGTGTCGCGATAGGCAGAGTCGAGGCACTCGAAGGCAATTCTGGCAAGATTTTCGGCCGTCGGGACGCGGTCAAGAACGACGGTCTTGTGTCCGGGCAGTGAGTTCAGGAATTCGACGATCGCACTATCGCCGGCAAACGCCAGGAAGGCATGATCCCAAAGGTCTACCAGATGCGTCTTGGCAAGTTCCTTGACTTGAGAAAAGTCCATCACCATGCCATTCGCCGCATCGCCCGCCTTGTCGATGATGTTGCCTGACAGGGTGATCTCGATGGCGTAACGATGCCCGTGCAGGTGGCGGCACTGGCTTTTGTGGTCAGGGATGCGGTGCCCGGCATCGAACTCGAGGCGGCGGGTGATCAACATGGGCGTGGGCTCGACAAGGTGGGACGAGATTATACAATGGCCTCATGCTTACCATTGACGATCACCGCCGCGACAGCGCCGGCCTGCGCTATGTCTATCCCGTTGTTTCTAGGCGGGCCGGCGGCGTTTCGGTCGGCATCAATCTTAATACCAACAATGCCTGCAATTGGGCCTGCCTGTACTGCCAGGTTGAAAACCTGACTCGTGGCGGGCCACTGCCGATCGACCTCGAACTGTTGGAAAATGAACTGGCGGGCTTTCTCGATGATGCCTTGCATGGCAGTTTCATGGTCAGGCAGGTTCCTGTGGAGGCGCGACATCTGATGGATGTTGCCTTTTCCGGCAATGGCGAACCAACCAGCGCCCCGGAATTCCCGCTTGCTGTTGAGCGCGTCGGGCGTGTCCTTGAGCGCTTTGGCTTGGCTGGACATTTGCCGATTCGCTTGATTACCAACGGCAGTTTGATGCACCGGCCAGAAGTTCAGGAGGGGATTGCACTACTCGGTCGCCTGGGCGGCGAGGTCTGGTTCAAGGTGGATCGGGCTGAGCCGTTAGCCATTGCCGAGATCAACGGCGTGCCAATGCAGTGCGAGCGGATCGCGCGTAATCTTGAAATCTGTGCCGGACTGGCGCCGACCTGGGTCCAAACCTGCTGGTTTTCCCTGGATGGAGTATCACCATCGGCATCGGCCCGGGGTGCCTACTGTGCGCTCCTGAAACCGCTGGCGTCGAGTATTGCCGGGGTGCATCTCTATGGATTGGCCCGGCCATCGCTGCAACCGGCGGCACCGCGCCTTGGCCGGCTCACCGCGGAGCAACTCACCGATTTTGCCCGGGAAGTGAACGAAAAAACGGGCATTACAGTGCTGCTTGCACCGTAATGCCCGCAGGCATTTCGTTGCCCTGACGGGCTTTGGCTCAGGCGGCCTTCTTCGTCCGGCTACGCGCCGACTTTTTCAGCGACTTGTAGAGCTCCGGTTCCTGAGACTTCAGGTACTCGATGACATCCCAGTCTTCGCGCTTGATGGTCTTGATGTCGATTTGTTCGACGTGGACCAGGCGGAGCAGTTCGCGCACCGGTTTCGGCATGTTGCGACCGCTTTCGTAGCGGGAGCCGCCGCTTTGGGTGACACCCAGGGTGGACCAGAATTGTTGTTGGTTGAGGCCAAGTTTGCGACGGATCTCACGAGCGTCGATTTTTTCGATGGTCTTGACGGTAGTCATATCCAATCTCCATACGCTAGTGTTATAGGCTTACCCAAGCATCCTAGCG
>JAEUOD010000126.1 GCA_016791065.1 Dechloromonas sp.
CATCTCCTTCCCGGCCGGTTCCGGTCTGGTCGCCTTTGCCGCCGCCACCGGCGTCATGCCGCTGGACATGCCGGAATCCGTGCTGGTTCGCTTCAAGGGCAAGATGCAAGACGGCATCACCCTGCGCGACCTGGTTAACGCCATTCCGCTGTGGGCCATCAAGCAGGGCCTGCTGACTGTCGAGAAGAAGGGCAAGAAGAACATCTTCTCCGGCCGCATCCTCGAAATCGAAGGTCTGCCGGATCTCAAGGTCGAACAAGCCTTCGAACTGTCCGACGCCGCCGCCGAGCGTTCCGCTGCCGCTTGCGCCATCGCCCTGAACAAGGAACCGGTGGTCGAGTACATGCGTTCCAACATCACCCTGATGAAGTGGATGATCGCCGAAGGCTACTCGGATGCCCGTACCCTCAAGCGCCGCATCAAGTCGATGGAAGACTGGATCGCCAACGGCGAACTGCTGAAGGGCGACGCCAATGCCCAGTACGCTGCCGTGATCGAAATCGATCTGGCCGAAGTCACCGAGCCGATTCTGGCCTGCCCGAACGATCCGGACGACGTTAAGATCCTCTCCGAAGTCGCCGGCGACAAGATCGACGAAGTCTTCATCGGTTCCTGCATGACCAACATCGGTCACTTCCGTGCTGCCGGCAAGGTGCTGGACGGCAAGAGCGACATCCCGGCACGCCTGTGGATCGCGCCGCCGACCAAGATGGACGCCCTGATCCTGACCGAAGAAGGTTACTACGGCGTGCTCGGCAAGTCCGGCGCCCGCATGGAAATGCCGGGCTGCTCGCTGTGCATGGGCAACCAGGCGCAGATCCGCAAGGGCTCGACCGCGATCTCGACCTCGACCCGCAACTTCCCGAACCGCCTCGGCATCGACACCCGCGTCTACCTCGGCTCCGCCGAACTGGCCGCGATGTGCGCCCTGGCCGGCCGGATCGTCACGGTGCCGGAGTACATGGAGCAGATCAAGCTGGTCAACGCCAAGGCCGGTGAAGTCTATCGCTACATGAACTTCGACCAGATCAAGGACTTCGTCGAAGTCGCCGCTACGGTCGAGATGTAATCGAAACGGTCATTCCCGAGCTTTCGGGAATCCCGTGAAAAGCCCCCGTCGGGAATCCGGCGGGGGCTTTTTCTTTGCCAGGGCAATGCCTTTAGAATGCGAGAGCGTCATTCGTAGTCCCCGCTGCTTGCCTGAGGA
Source organism: Dechloromonas sp. (assembly GCA_016791065.1). Lineage (GTDB taxonomy): Bacteria > Pseudomonadota > Gammaproteobacteria > Burkholderiales > Rhodocyclaceae > Azonexus. Next base: position 1,208 of record JAEUOD010000126.1, read on the forward strand.
GTGAACATGGACCGGAAGTCGTTGTGTCACGCGCTGTTTTTAACGCTTGTATCGGCGGCCGGGCAATTGTTTGCCCAGTCGGCCGACAGTTTGCCGCAACAGCAGGGGTATCGTGGCGAAATTCGCCGGGGGGTGGATGGCAAGCTGATGGTGTTGCCGGAGTCCGGGATGAAAGGCACAAAGCTTGGGGCCGAGGCTTTGCCGAAGGCGACGATGGTGGCGGGGGTCGGCGAAAGAATCGCTTCGATAACCGAGGCGGCACGACTGGCAAGGGATGGTGAGGTCATCGAAATCCGCCCGGGGATTTATCGCGGTCAGCCGGTAGTGTGGACGCAGGATCGTCTGATCATTCGCGGCGCTGGCGAGCGGCCGATCATGCTGGCGGATGGCAAAAGTGCCGAGGGCAAGGCGATCTGGGTACTCAAGGGGGGCAAGGTCAGGATCGAGAACATCGAGTTTCGCGGCACCCGGGTGGCTGACGGCAATGGTGCGGGTATTCGCTACGAGAAAGGCCAACTGACGATTCATGCCTGTCGTTTCGTCGACAACGAGATGGGCCTGCTGGCAGCCAATTCCAGCGATTTGTCGCTGGAGATTTCGGATAGCGAATTCACCGATGCGCCGCGCCATGCCGGCGCCTTGCATCATCTGCTCTATGTCGGGCGGATCGGCAAGTTCGTACTGCGTGGCAGCCGTTTCGAGAATGGCTATCTCGGCCACCTCGTCAAGTCCCGGGCTCGGGAGAACCATATTCTCTACAACATGCTGGCTGATGGCCCCGGTGGCAAATCATCCTACGAGTTGGAGTTTCCCAATGGCGGTCTGGCCTATGTGATCGGCAACCTGATCGGGCAAAGTGCGGCGACCGATAACCCTCGCATGGTTGCCTACGGTGCCGAGGGGCCGGTCTGGCCGGTCAACGGGCTCTACATGACCCATAACACCATGATCAACGATCATTACAGAGGTGATTTCCTTTTCGTATGGATCGAGAAATTCCCGGCCGGTATCGATATCTGGGCGATCAATAACCTGACGGTGGGGAACGGCGATTTTTTTCGGCCGGCTCAGGGGCGATTTGAGGGAAATCAATCGGCAGCGCGTGGCGAATTGATTGAATATGGCGGGCTGCCGGCGCGCCTGATCAACTTGTCGCCACTGCGCGGCACGGTTCGGCCGCCGGGCAGCGTTGGTGCGGAGGACCTGTTGCCCAACGCCGAATTCACCTATCCGGTCGGTACGCGCCCCCTGCGCGGCAGCAGTGCGCTGGCGCCGGGGGCGTTCCAGTAACTACTTGAGCGGAGCGAATTCGCCTGGTACCCAGGCGTAGCCCTTCGGCTCCTTGCGGACGTGGCCGATGCCCGGGAAGGGCAGGTGCATGCCGGCCACCATCTCCTTGTCCTTCGCAGCCTGGAAGAAGACCTTCTTGCGCGCGACGACGGCCTGTTTCGGATCGGCATCGTACTCGAAGGCGACCTCGGGACGGGCGAACTGGACGGCATGGTTATGCACCAGGTCGCCAAGGATCAGCAGGCTCCGTTCGCCGCTGGTGAAGCGATAGCTGACATGGCCCGGCGTGTGCCCGTGCGTGTCGACGCTGCTGACGCCAGGCAGCAACTCGCGGTCGCCGTCGAAAGTCTTCCACTTGCCGCTGGCCAGGTAAGGGGCGGCGGCATCGCGCGACATCTTGAAGAAGGGCTGGAAGTCCTTGGGGGCCTGGGCAGCAATGGTTTCGCTCAGCCAGAAGTCGTTGTCCGCCTTGGTGGACCAGACCTCGGCATTGGCGAAGACGGATTTGCCGTCGGGCGTGACCAGGCCATTGACGTGGTCGCCGTGAAGGTGGGTGATCAGGACGACGTCGACCTGCTCCGGCGTGTAACCGGCGGCCTTGAGGTTATCGACGATATTGCCGAGGCCGGGCCCGAACAGCTTGGCAGCACCGGCATCGACCAACACCAGTTTGCTGCCGGTATTGACCAGATAGGCATTGACCGCGGTCTGTACCCTCGGACCCTGCAGGAACTGGCGGGCGAGCAGGCGCTGGATGTCGCGTTTCTGGATGTTCTTGAGCAGTTTTTCGTCGAGGTCGATGGCGCCGTCGTAGAGGGCGGTGACTTCGAAATTGCCCAGCATCAGGCGGTAGTAGCCGGGAACCTGGCTTTTTTGCTGTGGTGCCTCGGCCGCAGCCAGGCCGGAGCCGGCGAGCAGGGCGGCGAGCAGGAGGTGGCGCAGGGGTTTGAGCATCGATGGGCCTCTCGTTGATTTTGGGGGAGGCCAGTATCCCACGCTTTTGCGCGGTTAAAAACCCGATGGCATCAGAAGGCGAACCAGGCGGCAGCGGCAAAGCAGGCCGCCATCAGGTAGCCGGCAATGCCGCCGATAAGCATCTGGCGGTCGCCCTGGCGGCCGAGGGCGATCATTTCCGTGACCGGCACGCGCCGGCCATAGCGTTCAACGCCATCCTTGCCGATCCGAATGGAAACCAGCGCACTGGCCACGCCCAGGATGGCGAGCAGCCAGGGCAGCCAGGTCACGGGCGCTGGCCCATCGCCTCGCCCATACGAATGGCGCGAGTCGGCGCCCATTCCGGGTTGAAGGCCAGGGAGTTCTTGGGGAAGAGCATGACGACCGTCGAGCCGAGCAGGAAGCGGCCCATCTCGGCGCCCCTCTCGAGCACGACATTCTGCTCGTCGTAACGCCATTCGCGGATAACCCCGGGGCGCGGCGGATTGACCACGCCATGCCAGACCGTCGCCATGCTGCCGACGATGGTGGCGCCGACCAGGGTCAGAACGAAGGGGCCGAAGTCGGATTCAAAGACACAGACGACGCGCTCGTTACGGGCGAACAGGCCGGGGACGCCGCGCGCGGTGGTCGGATTGACCGAGAACAGGGCGCCGGGAACGTAGATCATCCGGGTCAGCTTGCCGGCGCAGGGCATATGGATGCGGTGGTAATCGCGCGGGCTGAGGTAGAGCGTCGCGAAGCTGCCATTCTCGAACTGCTCGGCCAGTTTGCGGTCGCCGCCAACGAGAGCGGTCGTCGAGTAGCTATGGCCCTTGGCCTGGAAAATCTGGTCGCGCTCGATGGCGCCGAACTGGCTGATCGCGCCATCGACCGGGCAGAGGAAATCGCTCTCGGCGAAGGGCCGCGCGCCATCCTTGAGCGGCCGCGTGAAGAACTCGTTGAAGCTCTTGTAGCTGGCGATATCCGGATTGGCCGCCTCGGCCATGTTGACGCCGTAGCGGCCGACGAACCAGCGGATGACGCCGGTCGTCAGGCTGCCGGCCTCCTTGTTGGCGAGCTTGCCGGCGAGCACGGTCAGGGCCTGTTTCGGCATCAGGTATTGGGGCAGGACGGCAAGGCGATCGGACACGGGCGACATGCTCAAAAAAAGGGCGCCCATTATAGCGGGTATCCCGTCCGTCATCCGGATGCACGGCGGCTGGCGGCTTGCCGGGGGCCGTGCGGGCAGAATGCGGACGCTCGCCCCTTCCTAACTGACAAGGCGTTCGCCGCCCGCGTCGCGAAGGACGGCAATGGCAGGATGCGGTAGCCGTTTATGGGTGGAGATGGCGTACCAGCTTTCGCTGACTCCCTGAAGCGGGCCGAGCGGTTGGGCCTGGAACTGCGCCTGGATGTCGGCCTGCATCGCGGCCGGGGCAGGAAAGAGCCCGAGGCCGGCGCGACCGAAGGTCTTGAGCAGGGCGCTGTCACTGAATTCACCGACGATTTCGGGCCGGATGTCGTGACCTTCGAGCCAGACATCGATGGCCTCGCGCAGCGGATCGCTTCGTGCCGGCAGCAGCAGCGGCGCGCCATCGAGGTATTTGGGGAAGTCTTTCCCGTAGCGATCGTGCAAGTCGGCGCTTCCAAACAGCGAGATGCCGACATTGCCGAGCAGGTGCGAATCCAGTTTCAGATTGGCCCGTTGCGGCGCCGAACGGTCGGCGACGACAAGATCGAGACGGTTGAGCGCCAGTTCCCCCAGCAGGTGCTCGAATTCACCCTCGATGCACTCCAGGCGAAGCTTCAGCGGCGGTTTCAGGAGACTTTCCAGTAAGCGGAACGAGATCACCTTGGGAACCGCATCGGTGACGCCTACCGAAAATCGGGGGCGGGTGTGTTCGCTCTCGGCCAGCGCCTGACGCAGCTTGCCGCCAATCTGGAATATCTGTTCCGCATAGACCAGCGCGGTGCGCCCAGCCTCGGTCAGGACCAGCGAACGCCCTTGCGGGGCGAACAAGGCCTGGCCGAGCTGGCGTTCGAGCAGTCCGATCTGGGTGCTGATGGCTTGCACCGACAGGCCGAGCCGATCTGCCGCCCGCGTGATGCTGCCTTCCTTGGCAACGGCCCAGAAATACAGGAGATGACGATAGTTCAGATCGTCCGGTTTCATTTTGTATTTCCAGAAAATGGAACAATATTATCTTAAATATTCTGTTTATTGGTTCGTTGCGAGCGCCTACATTGCGTCCGTGCGTTGCGGATTCCTGCGACGCCCCGACAGAGGAGAACACCATGATTACCATCAGTGATTGTGAAGCGTTTTGCGATGCCGATCCGGGCTGGGTTCGCGAACTGGCCCGTCGCGAAGGCCTGGACATGGTCCAGGCTTATGCCCAGGCCCACGAATCGATGACCGGAGTGCCATCTCCGGTCAAATCGACTGGTCCGGCCCACCCCGTCGAGGGGGATTCCAGTTGTCGCCGTGTAGCCTGAGGAGAATGACATGATGCGTATGCAAGCCCGTGAATCCCAGTTGCCGGTTTTTGGCGTTCGACATCCCCTGCGCGCGTATGCGACGAACAGTCCGCGCGCCCAGGCCCGACTGGTCGTGCTCGCCTTGCTGGCCGACGGCCAGCTCGATGAGCGCGAAATCGACGCCCTTGACCGGCGGGGCATCTTCGCCGACCTCGGTATTGCCCGATCGGCCTTCGTCGAGGTGCTTTCCGACTTCTGCAGCGATGTCGCCGACCAGTTGCCGGTGAGCGGCAGTGGCTACCAGCTGACGCAGAAGGCTCTTGCCGGCATGCTGGACGAAGTCTCCGATCGCCGGGTGCGCGTGAGACTGTTGCGGCACATGCTGGCGGTGATCAACAGTGACGGCCATTTGAGCGATGCTGAAAAGAGCCTGATCTGCACAGCGATGGAACACTGGCAGTCTGGTCGGGGTGGTGAGGGGCGGCTGCAGGGCTCTAAGCCGCTGCTCAGCTGACTGATGCGTCTCTGGGGAAGGGTGATATGCAAAGCATCGGCAGTCCGGAACTCTGGGTGGCCTTCGGCGCAGTGGTCCTGGTCATGCTGGCCATCGATCTGTTCGTCGTCGGTGGCGGCAAGGAGCACCGCGTATCGTTTCGCGAGGCAGCGACCTGGTCCGTGGCCTGGGTCATGGTGTCGCTGTTGTTCGCAGCAGCGCTCTGGTGGTATCTGGAAGGCAGCGCCGGGCGCGAGATCGCCAACCAGAAGTCGATGGAGTTCGTGACTGGCTACCTGATCGAAAAATCGCTGGCAGTCGATAACGTCTTCGTCTGGCTGATGCTGTTCTCCTTCTTCGGGATTCCGCTCGAATTGCAGAAGCGCGTCCTGGTATTCGGCGTGCTCGGCGCCATCGTCATGCGGACAGTCATGATCTTCGCCGGCGCCTGGCTGATTACGCAGTTTCACTGGATTCTCTACGTTTTCGGCGCTTTCCTGCTGGTCACAGGCATCAAGATGTGGTGGTTCGCCGACGCCAAGCCCGACCTCGAAAACAACCCGGTTCTCAAATGGTTGCGCGGCCATATGAAAGTGACCGATCGCCTGCACGGCGAGCAGTTCTTCGTCATGCAGGATGGCGTGCGCTACGTCACGCCGCTGTTCCTTGCCCTGGTCCTGGTGGAAATTTCCGACCTGATCTTTGCCGTCGATTCCATTCCGGCTATCTTTGCGATCACCAGCGACCCCTTCATCGTCCTGACCTCGAACGTCTTTGCCATCCTCGGCCTGCGCGCCATGTACTTCCTGCTGGCCGACATGGCCCACCGCTTCTCGTTGCTCAAGTACGGCCTTGCGGCGGTGCTTGTCTTCATCGGCCTGAAGATGATGCTGATCGACCTCTACAAAATTCCGGTCGGCTTCTCGCTCGCCGTGGTGGCGACCTTCATCGGCATCTCGATCGGCTTGTCCCTGCGCAAGGAAAGGCGTGAGCGTGCTTGAGACCATGGATAGCACGCTGCTCGTCTGGATGAACGAATGGCGCCACCCAGCGCTCAGTGCCGGTATGGGCATCGTGACCTGGCTGGGCTCCCTGATCGTACTGCTGCCGTTGGCGCTGCTCATCGGCTGGCGGGCCGAAGGCGGAGCACCGTTTCGACATCGCCTCTTCCTTCCATCTGCCGTTCTTGGCGCGGCCGCCATCGCCCACAGCCTTAAATGGGCCATCGACCGTGGGCGTCCCGATCTCTTTCCCAGCCTCGTCACCATGCCAACCGATGCCAGCTTCCCGAGCGCCCATGCCTTGCAGGTCACCGCGTTCGTCGCCGCCTGGCTGGTGGCGACCGGTGGCTGGCGGCGTTTCGGGCCGCTGGCCGCCGGGGCGATGCTGGTAGTCGCCGTCGGTTTTTCGCGCCTCTATCTGCAGGTGCACTTCCCGAGCGACGTGCTGTTCGGCATCCTGCTTGGGCTGCTCTGGGTCTGGTTGCTGCAACGTCTGCCTGGGTGGCGGTGGGCGTAATGCGCCACAAGTTCCTGGGCATCGGCGAGCCGGGCTATCACCCGTGGCACAAGCTCAGAACGGTGTTCTCGGGATTGCGCTATGCCGTGCTCTTCGACTGGTCGGTCACCTACAAGCTGGTGCTGTCCGCCGGCGTGCTGGCCGGGGCCTTCGTGCTGCGGGCCTGGGTGGATTTCCTGCTCATCCTGGTGGTGACCGCGCTGGTGGTGTTCGCCGAAATCGTCAACAGCACCATCGAGGCGCTGTGCGACTTCGTCGAGGAACGTCACAACGAGAAAATCAAGATCATCAAGGACATGGCCGCGGCTGCGGTCGGGATCACTCTTTTTGCCTGGATGGTCGTCATCGGCGTCGAATTGGGGCGCTACTTCTCAGCCTGAAACGCCCTCTGCGCCTTTCCCTGGCTGATCGCTCGCCACACCGTCCGTTTCGCCTGCCGGTAGGCCGGGCGACGTCCACTTCTCCCGCCGCCACTTCTCGCGCTCACCATTGTTGGTAAAGGTCCAGGCAACGAGGCGGCTCTGCTTCTGGCCCTGGGCCATCGGGATAATCCTGGATTCGCTGACCTTGGCCTTTTTCAGGGCAGCTTCGATGTGTGGCAGGTTGGTGGCTTGCGAAACGAGACTGGTGAACCACATCACCCGTTTGGGAATGGCGGTGCTCTGTTCGATCATGTTCTTGACGAAGGCGCGTTCACCGCCGTTGCACCAGAGTTCGGTGCCGCCGCCACCGAAGTTGAGGCGGGGCTGGGCGGCGCCCTTTTTGGCGGCGGGCTTGTTGAGGTTGTTCCACTTGCGCTGGCTGACGGCGTGCACGTCGTCCGGCGAATTGTGGAAAGGCGGGTTGCAGATGCTCAGTTCGAAGTTCTCGCCCGAGCGCAGCAGGCCGGTGAATATGTTGTCCCACACTGGCTGGTGGCGCAGTTCGACGGCGGCTGCGGTTTCCGGGTTCTTGCCGAGGATCATCTGCGCATTGGCCAGTGCCGCTTCGTCGATATCGACGCCGAGGAAGTGCCAGCCGTATTCGGCGAAGCCGATCAGCGGATAGACGCAGTTGGCGCCGACGCCGATGTCGATCACGCGCACGCCGGCACCGGTCGGAATGCTCTTCTTGTTGCAGCTGGCCAGCAGGTCGGCCACGTGGTGGATGTAATCGGCCCGGCCGGGAATCGGCGGGCAGAGGTAGCCGGCGGGAATCTCCCAGCCGCGCACGCCGTAGTGCAGGGCGAGCAGGGCGCGGTTGAAAGCCTTGACGGCGGCCGGGTTGGCAAAGTCGATGCCCGGCGTGCCCGCCTTGGTCGTGATGACGTACTTGACCAGCCCCGGCGCAACTGCGGTCAGTGCGGCGAAGTCGTAGCCGGCGGCGTTCTTGTTGCGCGGGTGGAGTCCGGGTTTCTGGGCGGGGGCCGACATGCTGATTCCGATCATTGGCGAGGGTGCGGAGTATCCCACGGATTGCTTGTGGCAAGTCCGACAAGCATGGATTAAGGCCAAGTATCTGTTTTTTCGTTTCTTTGTTCGCATAGTTGCTCGGCATGGAATTCGCTCGACTACCCGAAACCTTCAATCAGGGAGTGCCACATGAAGCTGCAAATCGAGCGGGCGCATATCGAACCGATGTTGCAGGCCTTTCCGCGGCTGTCGCATGTCGAGGAGCAATTGCGTTTCGGCAATAAGGTCGAGATCGGTTTCGGGCAATTGACCGAGGCAGAGCTCGACATGCTGCAGGGGATTTATGCCGCCGGTGGGCCGGAACTGCGGGCACGCGGGGCACAGATTGCGACCTTGCGCCAGGCGCTGGCTGCGGGGGGCAAGCGCTTCGAGCCCGAGGAGCTGGAAATGGCGGTGCCGGCCATCGCCCGCTATCTGGCTGACGGCGCGACGCGCGGCTGGGTGTTTTCGGCCAGCATCACCGGCAAGCCGCTGGCCTATGTGGTGACGCGGCTCGATTTCACGCCGCCTTCCGAGGAAGAAACTGGCAAGATCTTCATCGAACTCAAGGCCAATGCCAAGGCGCGCATGGCGACGGCGACGCTGCGCATCACCGGGCCGGACATCGCCGGCCGGACCATCCCGGAAGTCCTCGCCGCCAAGGGCTTCGTCAAGGAAACGCCGGCCTTGCTGCAAAGCTATGACGAGGCATCGGCCCGCTATTTCGACTGGCGGGCCCAGTACGGTGCGCAGTTTTCCGGAACGGGTGTCGGCTATTTCGCCGAGAACCCGACGGCGACGCATCGCGACACCGACTATTCGCGCAAGGACGTCATCATCCTGTCCTCGACCGGCAGCCCGGCGCGTTTGGTCAACGACGAGGAAATCCTCGGCGACCGCGTCTTGGCGCTCGACGCGACGGGCGACATCATGGCCAAGTTTGTCCGGCGCGTGCAGCGTAACTCGCGGCTGTCCGGCAAGGAGGAGGCGGAGGTTGAGGAGGCCCAGGCCGGCATCGGCAAGGGCTTGTTCACCGAGTTGCCGGTGCATTTCTACATCCTGATGTTCCACCTCGATCTGCACCATTACGTCTGGGTACATGTGGACGACATGGTGCCCTACGCCTACCAGCCCGGCCTCAAGGAGAAGCTGGTGCTGCCGCCCGAGCAGACCGACCTGATCGATATCCTGACCGCCGAGATGGACGTGTTGATGGACGACATCGTCGCCGGCAAGTCGGGCGGTACCACCGTGCTCTGCGCCGGGCCACCGGGGGTGGGCAAGACGCTGACCGCCGAGGTCTATTCCGAGATCATCCGCCGGCCGCTCTACCGCGTGCATTCCGGCCAGCTCGGCCTCAACGTCGCGGCCATGGAGACGACGCTCAAGGAGGTGCTGACCCGGGCCCAGCGCTGGGGGGCGGTCATGCTGATCGACGAGGCTGATGTCTACATCAAGAAGCGCGACGACAACATCACGATGAATGCGGTCGTCGGTGTTTTCCTGCGTGTGCTGGAGTATTTCAACGGCCTGCTGTTCCTGACCACCAACCGGGTCGATGATATCGACGAGGCTATCGTCTCGCGCTGCATTGCGCTGATCCGTTTCACGGCGCCGGATCGCGAGGATCGTCGCAAGATCTGGGGCGTCATGGCGGGGCAATTCGGCCTGTCGATCCAACCGGAACTGCTGGCGCGCCTGCCCGATATTTTTCCGACCGCCTCGGGGCGCGATATCAAGGGGCTGGCCAAGCTGGTATCGAAATACTGCAGCCAGAAGCAGTTGCCGGCGACGGAAGAGGTCTTCCGTCGCTGTTCGATGTTCCGGGCGCTCGATCAGGCCGAAGCACCTGCCTGAGTCAGGCGGCGAGCAGGGTTTCCTCGATCAGCGCCGCGATCACCGAGCCGCCGACGCCATCCTGCGGGTCCATCGCCAGGACCCGCCGGATGGCGGCTTCGGCCCGGGCCGGCTGGCCGCTGCGCAGATGGATGAAGGCGAGGCCTTTGAGCGCCGAGAGGGCGGTGCCCGGGGCGGTATTCCAGAGCAGCCAGTTGTCGGGCAGGTCGGCCTGGCGGGCGGCAGCCATTACCCAGCCTCGGGCGGCGGCCAGTGCCTTGTCGAATTGCCGACAGCGGTTGTAGTGTTTCACCAGGCAGCGATGGGCGGGCAGGGCGTCCGGCGCCAGCGCCAGGGCATCGAGAAAATGGCGTTCGGCTGCCGCGCGATCGCTGAAATGGGCGGCCACGCCCTGTTGCAGGAGCTGGTCGACCGCAGGCGGCAGGTCGCCGAAGTCGAGCGTTTCGTCATCGTCGAATGAAGTCATGGTTTGTTATTCCGGTCGTAAAGGTTGGGCGACACGGGAAAAGCAACAAGCATGCGCAGTTTTGTTGGCAGGCAATTTTTGGGGAGTATTCATGTTCATCGCCATGAACCGTTTCCGTATCGCCCTCGGCAAGGAGGACGATTTCGTCGCCCATTGGCGCAATCGCAATAGCTACCTGAGCGAGGTGCCGGGGTTCGTGTCCTTCAACCTGCTGCGCGGCGATACCAACGAGGAGCGGACGCTGTTCGCTTCCCACACGGTGTGGCAATCCGAGCAGGCGTTTGCCGACTGGACGCATTCCGAAGCGTTTCGCAAGGCGCACATGGCGGCAGGGGCCTCGCCGCGCGACTTCTATCTCGGGCCGCCGCAGCTCGAATTGTTCGAAGCGGTGCTTTAGGCTGTCGGCCTGGCGTGCTTGGCCAGGAAACGGTCGAGCGCGTTGCCGAAGGCCTGACGGTCTGCCTGGCCGAACGAGGGCGGACCGCCGGTTTCGACGCCGGCGCTGCGCAGGCTTTCCATGAAGTTGCGCATGCTCAGACGTTCCTGGATGTTGGCGGTGGTGTAAAGCTCGCCACGCGGATTCAGGGCATGGGCACCGCGCTCGATGACGCCGGCGGCGAGCGGGATGTCGGCGGTGATCACCAGGTCGCCCGGGGCCAGTTGATCGACGATATGGCGGTCGGCGACATCGAAGCCGGAAGGCACCTGGATGGCCCGGATGTACTTCGAGGGCGGCGTGCGCAGCATCTGGTTGGCGACCAGGATGGTCTGGATTTGCAGGCGCTCGGCGGCGCGAAAGACGATTTCCTTGATGACGCCGGGGCAGGCGTCGGCGTCGACCCAGATGTGCATCAATGTTCCTTGCCGTCGGTTCTTGGTTTGAGCAGGAACGGAATATAACGCCAGGCGAGCGTGCCGAAGCAGAGCAGCCAGCAAATTGCCGAGAGGTCGATCCACAGCAGGTAGGCCGCCGGTGCGATTTGTGGCGCGAAGACGCGCAGCACCAGGGCGCCCAGCATGATGTAGAGGACGGCCTTGTCACCCCGGTCGAAAGCCACCTTGCGGCCGGTATGGCCCTTGACGATGCGGACGATCATCGCCGGAATCACCGTGCCCATGGCGCCGAATGTGAACAGGTGGACCGAAACGGTGCCGACCCAGGTGAAGTTCGTGATCTGTCCGAATGCCTCGACCAGCAACTGGCCAACGATGGCGAGATAGCCGACATACATGATGCCAATGTCGATGCGCCGCGCAGCGAGCAGCGGCTTCCAGAAAGCCAGGCGAATCAGCAGCAGGCCGGCAAGCACGAGCGCGAAGGCAGCGGAGAGCGGCTTCGGCAGTAACGCCTCGGCGACGAGGAGCAGGCCGAGCAGCTTGATCGCCATGTCCAGCTTCGGCTGGCGCATGATCTCGGCCTGGAAGGCTGCTTTCATGAACTGGGTCAGCGTGCGTTCGAGCATGACCAGGAAGGCCATGCGGAACAGCGCGATGGTCATGCCGTAGCCGGTGGCGAAGTGCGTGTCGTCTAGCATGAGGTTTTTGGCGAGCAGGAAGGCAGGCAGCATGACGAGGAAAAAGGCGTTGTCGCGATAGCTGTCGCGTTCCCGGTGGCGGATCAGCGTCAGCAACAGCATGGCGACGATGGCCCCGAGAAAGAGGTTGCTCGACAACACAAAAAACGGCTTCGGCCAGGCCGCGCCAAAGCTCATGCCCAGCCGTTCGACGGTCCACGCGGCGGCGAGGAGCATCAGGGCGGGGCCATGGTAGCCGCGGATGCTGACCCAGTTCTTAGTCGAGGTCAGCAGGAAACCGCCGAGCACGGCCCAGCCGAAACCGAAGAACATTTCGTGAGCGTGCCACTGGATTGGCGTTACGGGCAGGGCGGCGGATTCGATGCGCCCGGCAAAGATCAGTACCCAGAGCACTGGCAGGAACATGCCGGCCAGGCAGGCCAGTGAGAAAAAAGGGCGGAAGCCGACGAGCCAGAGCGGATGGTTTGCGAAGCGCATGCTTACCTTTGCCGAAGGGGGTGATGAAAGCGGCAAGTCTAGTCTTACCGGGCGATCCGGAACTTGATTTATCCCAGAGCAAACAAGCAAGAAGGCTCACATTCGCGTAAAATTCCGCCCTTAGGCATAGCCGGGTAGCGCTATCCGGCATGGCTACTTTCTGAAGGATGACGATGAAGCGTGTGGATGATTTCCGCTTGCGCCTTGGCAAGCATGAACTTGTGCCGATCATGATCGGCGGCATGGGTGTCGATATCTCGACCTCCGATCTGGCTCTGGAGGCTGCTCGCCTGGGCGGTGTCGGCCATATTTCGGATGCGATGATCAACACCGTGTCGGATCGTCGCTACGACACCAAGCACGTCAAGGAAAAGCTCGCGTTGTACAAGTACAACGTGAAAAACGAAGACAAGTCCGAGGTCAAGTTCGACTTGGGGCGTGTTGCCGAAGCGACCCGCCTGCACGTCGAAAGCACCATGAATCGCAAGCAGGGCTCGGGCCTCGTCCTGATCAACTGCATGGAAAAGCTGACCATGAATGCGCCGAAGGAGACGCTCAAGGTCCGCATGTCCGCTGCGCTCGACGCCGGCATCGACGGCATCACCCTGGCCGCCGGCCTGCATCTCGGTTCCTTCGGCCTGATCGAAGACCATCCGCGTTTCCGCGATGCGAAACTCGGCATCATCGTTTCCTCGGTCCGCGCCCTGCAGCTTTTCCTCAAGAAGAGCGCCCGCACCAACCGCATGCCTGACTACGTCGTCGTCGAAGGGCCGCTGGCTGGCGGCCACCTCGGTTTCGGCATGGACTGGGCTCAGTACGACCTGGCGACCATCGTCGCCGAAGTGCTGCAGTACCTCAAGGATGAGAAGCTCGATATTCCGGTCATTCCGGCCGGTGGCATCTTCACCGGCAGCGATGCGGCCGGTTTCCTCGAGAACGGCGCTGCTGCCGTGCAGGTGGCGACCCGCTTCACCGTCGCCCGCGAGTGCGGCCTGCCGGAAGACGTCCAGCAGGAATATTTCAAGGCGACCGAGGACGATATCGAGGTCAACCAGATTTCCCCCACCGGCTACCCGATGCGCATGATCAAGGGCAGCCCGGGTATTGGCGACGGCATCCGCCCGAACTGCGAGGCTTACGGCTATCTGCTCGACGCCAACGGCAAGTGCGCCTACATCGCTTCCTACAACCGCGAGGTTGCGGCGCATCCCGAAGCACGCAAGGTCTCGGTGATGGACAAGACCTGTCTGTGCACCCACATGCGCAACTTCGATATCTGGACCTGCGGCCAGCTGACCTACCGTCTCAAGGACACGACGCATCGTCGCTCCGATGGCAGCTACCAGATCCTGTCGGCGGAACATATCTTCAAGGATTACCAGTTCAGTACCGACAACAAGCTTGCCCTGCCGGAGCCAGAGGCGGCCTGATCGACAAATGCCAAAACCCGTCTCCCAGCGAGCCGGGTTTTTTCTTGGTTCATGCGTATTTCTCTTCCTATAGCCTCTTGGAGCCAGCGCGTCGCGCGGTTTTGCCGTGCCGGCATGCTTGCCGCCTTCGGCCTGGCCTTGCCGGCAATGCCGGTACTTGCAGACGATGGGCAAGGAGTGTTCTCGCTCCAGGGGTTCGGTACGCTTGGCGCCGCCCGCACGAATAGTGATCAGGTCGAGTTCGTCCGCGATATTTCCCAGCCCCGGGGTACAACGACAAAGTGGGACGGCCGGGTTGATAGCGTTCTCGGTCTTCAGGCCAACTGGCGGGTCATGCCGGAACTGGAAGCCGTCGTCCAGGCGGTCACGCGCTATCGCTACGACCGGACATTTACCCCGGAAATCGCTTGGGCGTATCTCAAGTACGACCCCTCGGCCCATTTCAGTTTCCGGGCCGGGCGCTTGGGGACGGAGTTCTTCATGCTGGCCGATTCGCGGCTGGTCGGTTATTCCTACCTGACGGTGCGTCCGGTTGGTGATTATTTCTGGTACCTGCCGTTTTCCAGCATCGACGGTGGTGATGTCCTGATGACCGTGCCGGTGGGCGAAAACCTGCTGCGCGCCAAGCTGTTCTACGGCATTTCCGACGGCTATATTCCTCGGGCTGAAGAGCAATGGAAGATCGACGGTTCGCCGATGACCGGCGCCTATGTCGAATATCTACTGCCCTCCTGGGTCGTGCGTCTGAGCTACGCCAACATCAAGTTCAAGCGGAGCCTGCCGATTGCCGGGGAGTTTAGTGCTTTGCCGCCGGCGGCCTTCGCGCCGGATGATGCGGCCTCTTCGCTGGACTATCTGGAAACCGCCGGCACACGCAGCCACTACTACTCGCTGGGAGCGGTTTATGACAACGGCCCCTGGCAGCTTCAGTTCATGCTCAACCATGTCGATCAGGGGAGCAAGGCTTTCGAAAGTTCGACCGCGGGTTACGCCCTGGCAGGCTATCGCATTGGCTCGGTAACACCCTTTGTCGGCTATTCCTGGGTCGACTCTGATCGACGCCAGGATCGGGTCAATCAGGTAGTCGCTGTCGTTGCAGCCAACTCTCGTTCGGTTCAGGAAACCACGATTCTTGGCGCGCGATGGGATGTGGCGCGCAATATCGCCCTCAAGGCGCAGTGGGACGCCATCCGCGGTGATGCCTCGTCGATTTTTCCTTATCGCCGCGAACAGTCGGACTGGCGGGGTAAGCTCGACGTCTTCTCGCTGACCATGGATTTCGTCTTCTGAAATCATGATCGTGCGCCGACTTCGCATTCTCGCCATTACCTGCTGCCTGCTCTGTCTGCCGGTTGGGAATGCTGTTGCCGACCTCGTGGTGGTGGTCAATGCACGATGCGGCGTCGCCGCAATGACGCGCAACGAAGTCATCAACATCTTTTTTGGCCGTTACCGGCAGTTCTTCAATGGCCGTGAGGCGCAGCCGGTCGATCTGGTCGATGCCCATCCCGATCGGGCGCGCTTCTATGCCAAGCTGGTCGGCAAGGACCTCTCCGAGGTCAATGCCTACTGGTCGCGGCAGGTCTTCTCCGGCCGCATGCAGCCGCCCCAAAAGGTGGCGACGCCCGAGGAGGCTCTCAAATGGGTGACTTCCAATCCTTGCGGGATTGGCTTCAGCGAACTGGCCAAGGCCGATGCGCGCGTCAAGGTGGTCTACGAGCTTTCGCCCTGACGGCGCGCTTCTGGCAAGATTGTTATCTAGGCCGGCGCTAGGGCGATCTTGACTGTCTCTTCGTTTGTCACAAAGTCAAAATATTCTTCGTGCAGGCTGCGTTTTTGTGGCAATTTGGTCACAATATGAACGCTTATCAAACTACAAGGAGACAAACATGCCCAGAAGAATGATCAGTGACATTCTCGCAGGCCGCAGCCTAGTGACCGCCAAAAAGGAGACGACTGTCCGTGCAGCTTCGCTGCTGATGGCCGAAAAGCGGATCGGTGCCCTCCTGGTCGTCGAGAACGGCCAGATCGAAGGTATCTTTACCGAGCGTGATGCGCTCAACAAGGTGCTGGCCGGCAATCTCAGCCCGGATACGACATGCCTGGAACAGGTGATGGTCGCTCACCCGCAGACCATCCGTGCCGACAAGCCGCTCGCCTATGCGCTGTACATGATGGCAGAAGGCGGCTTCCGTCATGTGCCGGTTGTCGATGACAACGGTGCGCCGGTCGGGATGGTTTCGGCCCGTGATGCACTGGGTCAGGATATGGTCGAGCTCGAGCGTGACATGAAGCATCTCGAGGAACTCGAAGGTTCGATCGGCTACTGAAGCTCGTTCCAGCCAAAGCGCGCCAGTAATTCGGCAAAGCAGCCGGATACTGGCGCTTTTATTTGCAGCCGCACGCCACTGACCGGATGGTCGAAGGAGAGTTCGACGCAAGCCAAGAGCAGGCGTTGGCAAGCGAGGTGTTCGGCGAAATAGCGGTTGTGACGGCCTTTGCCGTAGGTGGCATCGCCAATGATCGGGTGGGCGATATGCTTGAGGTGACGCCGCAACTGGTGGCGCCGGCCGGTGAGCGGTTCCAGTTCGAGCAGCGCATAGCGACTGCAAGGGTAGCGGTCGATGGCGACTGGCAGCTCGGTCCGGGCCAAGCGACGATAGTAAGTCGTGGCCGGTTGAGCTTCCTGGTTGCTGCGTTCTCCGCTGAACTCATAGGCATCGCGTTGCCGGCTCAAGGGATGGTCGATCACGCCGTTTTCCGGTGGGTGGCCGCGAACGACCGCCCAGTAACGTTTGCCTACTGTGCCAGTCTCGAATTGCCGACCGAGGCGGCTGGCCATTTCCGGGTTTAGTCCGAAGAGCAGAACACCTGAGGTGCCACGGTCCAGTCGGTGCGCCGGCCAGACGCGATGGCCGATCTGGTCACGCAGGATTTGGATGGCGAATCGCGTTTCATGGCGGTCGATTTCCGAGCGATGGACCAGTAGATTGGCCGGCTTGTCGATGACGACGATATGCTCGTCGCGATAGAGCACCGGGAGTTCTTCTGGCGGGGCCGGGCTGCCATCCTGCCCGATGCCATTGTGCGGCTCAGTCAAAGAAACGCCGCTTCGCCTCGGCCGGGATGTCCATGCCGGTCACATGGGCCCGATCAAGCAATTCCCAGTAGTAACGGTAAGAGGCGCGATCATGTAGCTTGCCCTCATGCTGGATCGGTCCCCAGTCCTTGTCCTGGGCGGCGATCAGGATTTCCGCCGCGGCCTGGACTTCGGAAAAATCCGGACGCATCGCTTCGACGATGGGCAGGATCTGGTTCGGGTGGATGCTCCACATGCGCAAGTAGCCGAATTCGCTGCGGGCACGTCGTGCATCGTTACGGATGTAATCAATATCCTTGAGTTCGGTGGTCACGTTATGCGACGGTACGACACCGCAGGCCAGTGCGGCGGCACTGATTTCGCACTTGGCGCGGGCGATCAGCGGATGCTCGAACTGCCCGGGGCTTCTCATGGCGCTACCCGGAATCGCGCCGTGATGGCCAGATACAAAGTCCATGAGGCCGAAATCCAGGCTTTCGACGCCGGGCAGGGCGGCGATTTCCCACGCTTCGCGCAGGGCGCCGTGCGTCTCGATCAGGACATGCACCGGAATCCGGCGCTCTATGCCAAACTCGCGCTCGATTTCCCGCAGGGCTTCGATTTGCACCTGAACGTCACCCACGCTGCAGGGCTTTGGCAGCGTGATGAAGGGCAGGCGATCACCGGCCAGGCGGACGAGAATTTCCATATCCTGCCGCCAGTGGGGGTGGGTAACATCATGCACGCGTGCGCCAACCCGGTTGAACAGGTTGTCCGTACTGTTGATGACGCTGGCTGCCATCTCGGCATGCTCGCGTTCGGCTCCGGCATGGGCGCCATCCTCGCAGTCACAGGTAATATCGAAAATCGGCCCCAGTTCCTTTTGTAGCTGCAGCGCTTTGCGCATGAGCTTTTCCGAGCCGGCGTAATGGTCGACGGCAGGCAGGACGGGGAAGGGCTTCTCGCCCGCAAAGAGCACGGCTTTCGGATGGCGCATGATGTTTCGGTCGGCAAAAATGAAAAAGGCCGCGGCATTTTACCGCGGCCTTTCGCTGAAGCTAAGGGAGGTGCTGGATTACAGCATGTCCTTGACGGCTTCGGCTTCGTCGGTCAGTTCCTTGAGCGTGAAGTTGATCTTCTCGCGGCTGTACTCGTCGATTTCCAGACCCTGGATGATCTTGAAGGAACCACCCTTGCATTCGCACGGGAAGCCGAACACGATGCCGGCCGGAATGCCGTAGGAACCGTCGGAAGGAACACCCATGGTGACCCACTCGTCGGAACCGAGAACCCAGTCGCGGACGTGGTCGATGGCGGCGTTGGCAGCGGAGGCGGCGGACGACAGGCCACGGGCTTCGATGATGGCGGCGCCGCGCTTGCCGACGGTCGGCAGGAAGACGTCGTTGTTCCAGGCGTGGTCATTGACCAGGGCCTTGACGCTGTCACCGTTGGAGGTGCAGAAACGGTAGTCGGCGTACATCGTCGGCGAGTGGTTGCCCCAGACGACCAGCTTTTTCAGGGAAGAAACGGCACGACCGGTCTTGCAGGCGAGTTGCGACAGGGCGCGGTTGTGGTCCAGGCGCAGCATGCCGTGGTAGTTGTTCGGGTTGGTGCGGCCAACCTTCTTGGCGGCGGCAGCAGCGATGTAGGCGTTGGTGTTGCAGGGGTTGCCGACGACCAGGACCTTGACGTCTTCCTTGGCGTTCTCGGCGATGGCTTTGCCCTGGACGGTGAAGATGGCACCGTTGGCGGTCAGCAGGTCGGCACGTTCCATGCCCTTGGTGCGCGGACGGGCGCCAACCAGCAAGCAGACGTCGGCATCCTTGAAGGCGACGTTCGGATCATCGGTGGCAACCATGCCGGCGAGCAGCGGGAAGGCGCAGTCTTCCAGTTCCATCATGACGCCCTTCACGGCTTGCTGGGCCTGCGGCAGGTCGAGCAGCTGAAGGATGACCGGCTGGTCTTTGCCGAGCATTTCGCCGGAGGCAATGCGGAACAGCAGGCTATAACCGATCTGGCCGGCGGCGCCGGTAACAGCTACGCGCATGGGGGCTTTGGACATGTATCGCTCCTGTATGAGACAGCGTGGTTGAAATTGTTCGATAACGCTCTGTGCCGGCCGA
>JAEUOD010000139.1 GCA_016791065.1 Dechloromonas sp.
CCAGGTGCAGGCGATGATCGGCTTCCCGACCATCATCCGTCCGTCCTTCACGCTGGGCGGCACCGGCGGCGGCATCGCCTACAACATGGAAGAGTTCGAGACCATCTGCAAGCGCGGTCTCGAAGCCTCGCCGACCAACGAACTGTTGATCGAAGAGTCGCTGCTCGGCTGGAAGGAGTACGAGATGGAAGTCGTCCGCGACAAGGCGGACAACTGCATCATCATCTGCTCGATCGAAAACCTTGATCCGATGGGCGTGCATACCGGCGACTCGATCACCGTCGCGCCGGCCCAGACGCTGACCGACAAGGAATACCAGATTCTGCGCAACGCCTCGATCGCCGTGCTGCGCGAAATCGGCGTCGATACCGGCGGTTCCAACGTCCAGTTCTCGATCAACCCGAAGGACGGTCGGATGATCGTCATCGAGATGAATCCCCGCGTTTCGCGTTCGTCGGCCCTGGCCTCCAAGGCCACCGGCTTCCCGATCGCCAAGATCGCCGCCAAGCTGTCGGTCGGCTACACGCTCGACGAACTGTCGAACGACATCACCGGCGGCAAGACCCCGGCGTCGTTCGAGCCGTCGATCGACTACGTCGTCACCAAGGTGCCGCGTTTCGCCTTCGAGAAATTCCCGCAGGCCGATTCCACGCTGACTACCCAGATGAAGTCGGTCGGCGAAGTGATGGCCATCGGCCGCACCTTCCAGGAATCGCTGCAAAAGGCTCTGCGCGGCCTGGAAGTCGGCGTCGACGGCTTCAATCTGAAGTCGGTCGATCCGGAAACCATCGACGAGCAGCTGGCCCGTCCGTCGCCGGACCGCCTGTGGTATGTCGCCGATGCCTTTGGCGTCGGCATGAGCGTCGAGAAGGTCTTCGAATTGACCAAGATCGACCCGTGGTTCCTGGTCCAGATCAAGGAAATCGTCGATCTCGAATTGCAGATCGAGCAGCGCGAACTGGCCTCGTTCTCGGCCGAAGAACTGCGCTACCTGAAGCGCAAGGGCTTCGCCGACCGTCGCCTGGCTCATCTGACCAAGACCAGCGAAGCGGCCGTCCGCGAGCGTCGCCACGAACTGAAGGTGCGCCCGGTGTACAAGCGTGTCGACACCTGCGCCGCCGAATTCGCCACCGGTACCGCCTACATGTACTCGACCTATGAGGACGAGTGCGAGGCTTACCCGACCGACAAGAAGAAGATCATGGTGCTGGGCGGTGGTCCGAACCGCATCGGCCAGGGCATCGAATTCGACTACTGCTGCGTGCATGCTGCCATGGCCATGCGTGAAGACGGTTACGAAACCATCATGGTCAACTGCAACCCGGAAACCGTGTCTACCGACTACGATACGTCGGATCGCCTGTATTTCGAGCCGCTGACCCTGGAAGACGTGCTGGAAATCTGCGCCATCGAGAAGCCGGTCGGCGTCATCGTCCAGTACGGTGGCCAGACCCCGCTGAAACTGGCGCTGGCCCTCGAAGCCAACGGCGTGCCGATCATCGGCACGACGCCGGAATCGATCGACATCGCCGAAGACCGCGAGCGCTTCCAGAAGCTGCTGCACGATCTCGGCCTCAAGCAACCGCCCAACCGTACGGCCCGCACCGAAGAGGATGCCCTGCGTCTGGCCCAGGAAATCGGCTATCCGCTGGTCGTCCGCCCGTCCTACGTGCTCGGTGGCCGCGCCATGGAAATCGTCCATGAGCAGAAGGATCTCGAGCGCTACATGCGTGAAGCGGTGAAGGTTTCCAACGATTCGCCGGTGCTGCTCGACCGCTTCCTCAACGACGCCGTCGAGTGCGACGTCGATGCGCTGTCCGATGGCGAGGAGGTCATCATCGGTGGCGTCATGGAGCACATCGAACAGGCTGGCGTGCATTCCGGCGACTCCGCCTGCTCGCTGCCGCCGTACTCGCTGTCCGCTGCCGTGCAGGACGAACTGCGCCGCCAGACCAAGCTGATGGCCAAGGCCCTCAACGTCTGCGGTCTGATGAACGTGCAGTTCGCCATCAAGGACAACGACGTCTACGTGCTGGAAGTGAATCCGCGTGCCTCGCGCACCGTGCCTTACGTTTCCAAGGCCACCGGCCTGCAGCTGGCCAAGATCGCCGCGCGCTGCATGTCCGGCCGCAGCCTCAAGGACCAGGGCGTGACCAAGGAAGTGATTCCCCCGTATTTCTCGGTCAAGGAAGCCGTCTTCCCCTTCGTCAAATTCCCCGGTGTCGATACCATCCTCGGTCCGGAAATGAAGTCCACTGGCGAAGTCATGGGTGTGGGCGTCACTTTCGCCGAAGCCTTCGTCAAGTCGCAGCTGGCCGCCGGCGTCAAGCTGCCGGCTTCCGGCAAGGCTTTCCTGTCGGTGAAGGACAGCGACAAGGTCAAGGCGGTTGAAATTGCACGTCATCTGCATCAGGCCGGTTTCCATCTGGTTGCGACGCGCGGTACGGCGCATGCCATCGACGCGGCCGGTTTGCCGGTGCAGATGGTGAACAAGGTGACCGAAGGTCGCCCGCACATTGTCGACATGATCAAGAACAACGAAATTTCGTTGATCATCAATACCGTCGAGGAAAAGCGCGGCGCGATCAACGATTCGCGTTCGATCCGTACTTCGGGCCTGCAGGCACGGGTGACGATGTACACGACCATCTGGGGGGCCGAGGCAGCTGCCGAGGGTATCCGTCACTTGGGCGAACTCGTGGTGTATCCGATCCAGTCGCTGCACGCGCAGCTTCAGTAAGACCAACCTCAACCGCCGGGTCGTCCCGTTTTCGGGCGCCGGCGGTTTGCATTTTGTGGGATGAATGATGAGCAAAGTACCCCTGACCGTTGCCGGCGCCGAGAAACTGCGTGAAGAACTGCATCGACTGAAGACCGTCGAGCGTCCGAACGTCATCGCGGCGATTGCCGAAGCGCGCTCGCATGGCGACCTGTCGGAAAATGCCGAATATGATGCTGCCAAGGAGCGTCAGGGCTTCGTCGAAGGCCGCATTCAAGAGGTTGAAGGCAAACTGTCGAATGCACAGATCATTGATCCCAAGCTGCTTGATGCCGACGGCCGCTGCGTTTTCGGCGCCACGGTCGACATCGAGGACCAGGATAGCGGCGAAGCGAAGACTTACCAGATCGTTGGCGAGGACGAGGCCGACATCAAGGCGGGCAAGCTGTCCGTTGCTTCGCCGATGGCGCGGGCACTGATCGGCAAGTATGCTGGCGATATCGCCCAGGTGCAGGCGCCGGGTGGCATTCGCGAATACGAAATCATCGACGTTCGCTACGAATAAAGCATCGATGCGAAAATTGTCCGAGGCCTTCTATTTTGTTGCCATTGCCCTGTGGGTCGGTGGCATGTGGGCGATCGGATACCTGGCAGCACCGGTTCTCTTCTCCAGCATCGGTGATCGGCAACTGGCCGGCATGGTGGCCGGCAAGCTGTTTGCGTTGATCGGCTGGATCGGCCTGGGTAGTGCGGCCTATCTGCTGGTATTTCTGCTTGCCCGCTGGGGTGGGCGATTCTTTCGCAGCGCGGTATTCTGGCTGGTGCTGTGCATGGGGTTGTTGGTGGCAGCCAGCCAGTTCGGCCTTCAGCCGTTGATGGCGCAGCTGAAGGCCGATGCGTTGCCGCGAGAGGTCATGGAGAGTGTGTTGCGTGACCGCTTTGCCGCTTGGCACGGCATTTCGAGCATTCTTTACCTGATCCAGAGCCTTCTGGGGCTCTGGCTGGTCGTCTGGGCCAATAGGGGCGTGCGCTGATCAGCCCTGGAAGCTGCGCTTCGATTTGCGCGGTGCGGCGGTCGAGCGCTGGGGGCGTTGTGGTTTCGGCGCTTTGGCAGCCTTGAGTTCGGGCGGTGCCGGGCGATAGAGCACTAGCAGTTTGCCGATATGCTGAACCGGGGCTGCGCCCAGCTCGGCGCAGATTTTTTCGAGATAGGCGACGCGATCTTCGCGGCTGTCGCCATAGACGCGGACCTTGATCAGTTCGTGGGCATTGAGATTGACGTCGATTTCCTTGAGCACGGCTTCGGTGAGGCCGTTTTCGGAAATCGAGACGACGGGGTTCAGGCTGTGAGCGCGGGCACGCAGTTCGCGGACCTCGACAGACGATAATTGCACCATAGTAAACCTTTCAAAAACGGCATTTTACCGAATGAGCAGAACCAGGACCAGCAAAGCGTGGATGCGGGAGCATGTCAATGATCCCTATGTTCAGCTCGCTAAAAAGGAGGGCTGGCGTTCGCGCGCAGCCTTCAAGCTGATGGAGATGGACGACAAGGACAGGCTTTTGCGGCGAGGCGAGGTGGTGGTCGATCTTGGAGCGACGCCCGGAGGCTGGTCGCAGGTCGCGGCCAAGCGGGTCGGCGATGCCGGACTGGTGCTGGCCCTCGATCTGCTCGAAATGGAACCGATTCATGGCGTCGAGTTCATTCAGGGCGACTTCCGCGAGGACGACGTACTCGAAAAGCTTGAAGAAAAACTCGGTAATCGTCGGGTCGGCCTTGTAATGTCGGATATGGCCCCCAATATGTCCGGTGTGCCGCTGGTTGATCAGGCCCGCGTGATGCATCTTGCCGAGTTGGGCCTGGAGTTTTCGCGAGCCCACCTGAAACCGGATGGTGCTTTTCTGGTCAAAGTTTTCCAAGGGACGGATTATGAGAACTTTCTCCGTTCCATGCGCGAGACATTCAAGACGGTGGCCGTTCGCAAGCCGGATGCCTCGCGCGATCGCAGCGCCGAGCTTTATTTGCTCGGTCGTGTGTTACGTTGAAAGTTGTGTATAAAATGGCGTTTTTATCGCTCGACGCTGTAGAAGGAGAGCAAGCTTGAACAACATGTTCAAAAACCTCGCAATCTGGCTGGTGATCGGTCTCGTGCTGATGACCGTCTTCAATCAGTTCAATACCCGCCAGGTCGCGCAAGGCTCGATCGAATACTCCCAGTTCATCGAAGAGGTGAAGCAGGGACGTATCAGCAAGGTGGTCATGGAAGGCCGCACGCTGAAGGCGACAACGACCGAAGGCAAGCGCATCACCACGTATGCGCCGCCCGATCTGTGGCTGGTGTCCGACCTGCTCAAGAATGGCGTCAAGATCGAAGCCAAGCCCGAGGAAGAGCAATCCTTCCTGATGAGCATCTTCGTCAGCTGGTTCCCGATGTTGTTGCTGATCGGCGTCTGGATTTTCTTCATGCGCCAGATGCAAGGCGGTGGCAAGGGCGGGGCCTTCTCGTTCGGCAAGTCGCGCGCCCGAATGACCGACGAAGCGCAGAACACGATTACTTTTGCCGATGTCGCCGGTTGCGACGAGGCCAAGGAAGAGGTGCAGGAACTGGTCGATTTCCTGCGTGATCCTTCCAAGTTCCAGAAACTCGGCGGCCGCATCCCGAAGGGCGTGCTGATGGTCGGCAATCCGGGTACCGGCAAGACACTGCTCGCCAAGGCCATTGCCGGTGAGGCCAAGGTGCCGTTCTTCTCGATTTCCGGTTCTGACTTCGTCGAGATGTTTGTCGGTGTCGGCGCTGCACGCGTCCGCGACATGTTCGAGAACGCCAAGAAGCATGCACCCTGCATCATCTTCATCGATGAAATCGACGCCGTCGGCCGTCATCGTGGCGCCGGTCTCGGCGGTGGCAATGACGAGCGCGAACAGACCCTGAATCAGTTGCTGGTCGAAATGGACGGCTTTGAGGGGCATTCAGGCATTATCGTTATTGCTGCGACCAACCGGCCGGACATTCTCGACCCGGCGCTGTTGCGTCCGGGCCGCTTCGACCGCCAGGTCGTTGTGCCACTGCCGGATATCCGCGGTCGCGAAGAAATTTTGAAGGTGCACATGCGCAAGGTGCCGATTTCGGGCGACGTCAAGGCCGATATCATCGCGCGCGGAACGCCAGGGTTCTCTGGTGCCGATCTTGCCAATCTGGTCAACGAGGCCGCCTTGTTCGCAGCGCGTACCAACAAGCGCCTGGTCGACATGGAAGATTTCGAGAAGGCGAAGGACAAGATCATGATGGGCGCCGAGCGTCGCAGCATGGTCATGAGCGAGGAAGAAAAAAAGAACACCGCCTATCACGAATCCGGCCATGCTGTTGTCGCCAAGCTGGTGCCGAAGTCGGATCCGGTACATAAAGTCACCATCATTCCGCGTGGCCGTGCGCTTGGCCTGACCATGCAATTGCCGGAAGAGGATCGTTACGCCTACGACCGCCAATACCTGATGAGCCGCATTGCCGTGCTGTTCGGCGGCCGGATTGCCGAAGAGTTGTTCATGAACCAGATGACGACGGGCGCCTCGAATGACTTCGAGCGTGCGACATCGATGGCGCGCGACATGGTGACCCGTTATGGCATGTCCGATCTCGGGGTCATGGTCTATGGCGAGAATGACGGCGAGGTTTTCCTCGGTCGCTCAGTGACCCAGCACAAGAACGTTTCCGAAGCGACCATGCAGAAGGTCGATGCCGAAATCCGCCGCATCATCGATGAGCAGTACGCGCTTGCCCGCAAGCTGCTGGATGAAAACCGCGACAAGGTCGAGGCGATGACGCAGGCCTTGCTCGAATGGGAAACCATCGATGCCGAGCAAATTGACGACATCATGGCGGGCAAGCCGCCGCGTCCGCCCAAGCCGTCTCAAAGCAAGCCGCGCGTTTCGACGCCGAGCGACACGCCGGGTGCGGAGCCAAGCGCGGCGGCACCCGCCTGATCGCAATCACAATCACGATGGCCGGGAGCGCTCTCCCGGCCTTTTTGTTTTATCAGCCATGAAAATTTTGCAGTGTGGTTCGTTTCGTCTTTCTTTGGATCGTCCTCTGGTCATGGGGATCGTCAATCTGACGCCGGATTCGTTTTCCGGCGATGGCCTGGTCGGCGATATTGATCGGGCAATTGCTCATGCGCGGGCTCAGTACGAGGCGGGGGCGGATATCCTTGATATCGGCGCCGAGTCTTCACGGCCGGGGGCGATTCCAACGCCTGAGGATGAAGAACTGAGGCGCCTGCTGCCGGTGCTGGCGGAGATTGCCGCCTGGGGGGTGCCGGTTTCGGTGGATTCCTATAAGCCTGCTGTCATGCGTGCGGCCCTGGCTGCAGGAGCGGCCATGATCAACGACATCACGGGGATGGTCCATCCCGAGGCGTTGGCGGCTGTGGCCGGTAGCAATTGCGCGGTGTGCGTCATGCACATGCAGGGTGTGCCGGGCACGATGCAGCAGGCGCCCGAGTATGAAAACGTGATTGACGAGGTGCGCGAATTCCTGATCTCAGCTACCGATCGATGCCGAAGGGTTGGTGTGGCAGATGAGCGGATCGTGCTCGATCCGGGATTCGGATTTGGCAAGACCCTCGAACACAATCTGGCACTGTTTCATAGTCTGCCGGAATGTGCATTCGATGATCTGCCCATGCTGATCGGCGTATCCCGAAAATCGATGCTTGGGGCCATTACGGGCCGCCCGGTTGATGGCCGACTTGCCGCAAGCATTGCCGGTGCGCTGGTGGCAGCCCAAAAAGGTGCGAAAATACTGCGTGTTCACGACGTCGCAGAGACGAAGGATGCGTTGACAGTCTGGGCTGCAATCGAACAGGGAAAGATCAAATGAGCAGAAAATACTTCGGCACCGATGGGGTGCGTGGTCGTGTCGGCCAGTCGCCGATTACACCGGATTTCGTCATGCGGCTTGGCTATGCCGCGGGCAAGGTGTTGCTTGGACAGGGCCAGATGCCGGCCGGTGTGCGTCCCGAGGTCCTGATCGGCAAGGATACCCGGCTCTCCGGATACATGCTTGAATCCGCCTTGGAGGCGGGCTTTTCCGCCGCCGGCGTCGATGTCTGTCTGGTTGGTCCGCTGCCGACACCGGCGGTGGCCTATCTGACGCGGGCTCTGCGCTTGCAGGCAGGTATCGTTATTTCTGCGTCGCACAATCCCTATTACGACAACGGGATCAAATTTTTCTCGGCGCAAGGAACCAAGCTGCCCGATGCCGTTGAGCAGGCCATTGAGGCGGGTATCGATCAACCGATGGTCTGTGTCGCGGCTGATGCGCTCGGTCGAGTGAAGCGCATCGAAGATGCGCGCGGGCGATACATCGAATTCTGCAAAAGCACGTTCCCCAATGACCTTGATCTCCGAGGTCTCAAGATCGTCGTCGATTGCGCTCATGGCGCTGCTTACCACACGGCGCCGAGCGTCTTCCATGAACTGGGGGCCGACGTCGTCACCATTGGCACGCAACCGAATGGTCTCAATATCAACGACGGTTTCGGCGCGACTGCGCCGCGTGCCCTCTGCGACGCTGTCCTGGCGCAACGGGCTGACCTGGGTATTGCGCTAGATGGCGACGCTGATCGGATCCAGATGGTTGATGCCGAGGGAAATCTCTATGACGGCGATCAGTTGCTTTACGCCATCGTGTGCAGTCGTCTGCGTGCGGCCCCCGTGGCCGGTGTGGTGGGAACGCTGATGACCAATCTTGCGCTTGAGCACGCGTTGAGCCGACTGGGAGTCCCGTTTGCGCGGGCTGCCGTTGGTGATCGCTATGTCGTAGAGATGCTCAATGAGAAGGGGTGGCTCTATGGCGGTGAAAACTCAGGGCATATCCTGACTCTGGACAGGCATACGACGGGAGACGGCACGGTGGCGGCTTTGCAGGTTCTGGCGGCTCTGCGCGAGCAGGGTGGTACGCTGAAGAACTTGCTCGGCGATTTGGCGTTGTACCCGCAGAAGTTGATCAATGTGCCGATAAGCAAGGGTTTTCCGTGGAAGGATGATCCGCTCATCGCCAAGTCCCTGGCCGACGCCGAGGTTCGCATGGCTGGCAGAGGCCGGGTTCTTCTGCGTGCATCGGGAACTGAGCCCTTGTTGCGAGTGATGGTCGAAGGCGAAGAAAGCGGGGAAGTGTCCGCGGCTGCGGAACAGTTGGCTGCAGTGGTGCGCGAAGCGGCGCAATAGCTTGGGCGCGCCTTGGTAATTGACCGGCGCTTCGATAGATCGCTATAATCTCAAGGTTTTTCGCCAACGGAACTGCTTGGATTATGCGTAGAAAGCTTGTCGCAGGAAACTGGAAGATGCATGGCAATCTTCGGCAGAACGCGGACTTGCTGGATCGCATCAAGGCTGGTGTCGCTAGCATCGGTTGTGATGTCGCAGTGTGCGCGCCTTTTCCGTATCTTGGTCAGTTGCAGGCTTCTCTTGCGGGGACCTCGATTGCCTGGGGGGCGCAGTCGGTCTGCGAGTATTCTGAAGGTGCCTTTACCG
Organism: Dechloromonas sp.; assembly: GCA_016791065.1. Classification (GTDB taxonomy): domain Bacteria; phylum Pseudomonadota; class Gammaproteobacteria; order Burkholderiales; family Rhodocyclaceae; genus Azonexus. The sequence continues at coordinate 9,252 of JAEUOD010000139.1, forward strand.
GAGAAGTCTCGGCTGCAATGCTGGCGGATTTCGGTTGCCGCTACGTACTGGTTGGCCATTCCGAGCGGCGCGGCCTCTATGGTGAGACCGATGCGGTTGTCGCGGCCAAGTTCAAGGCTGCGCAGATGGCAGGTTTGGTTCCGATATTGTGCGTTGGCGAAACCTTGGTCGAGCGCCAGTCGGGTAATACCGCCTCGGTTGTTGCGCGTCAGCTTTCGGCGGTTTTGGAAGCTTGCGGCATTGATGCGATTGCTCGTGCCGTTGTGGCTTATGAACCGGTCTGGGCGATTGGAACGGGGGTGACTGCTTCACCGGAGCAGGCGCAAGAGGTGCATGCGGCGATTCGTAGGCAGTTGTCTGAGCGAGATGTCGCTGTCGCCAGTGGGGTTTCGGTTTTGTATGGTGGTAGTGTCAAGCCGCAGAATGCGGTGGAATTGTTTGCGCAGCCTGATATCGATGGCGGTTTGATCGGTGGCGCTGCGTTGGTTGCGGATGATTTTCTGGCAATTTGCCAAGCGGCGAGTTGATAGGCGGATAACATGACTTGGCTTTTTTCGGTGGTCCTGACGGTTCATATTCTGGTGGCGTTGGCCATCATCGGCTTGGTGCTGATGCAGCATGGCAAGGGGGCTGACATGGGGGCGGCTTTCGGTAGTGGTGCCTCCGGAAGTCTTTTTGGTGCCAGCGGCTCTGCTAATTTTCTTTCTCGGACGACGGGTATCCTGGCGGCGGTTTTCTTTGTAACCAGTCTGACGCTAGCTTATGTTGCATCGAGCAAGCCAAAAACGACTGGCAGTGTGATGCAGGAAACGGTACAATCGCAGACTGTTTCGACGCCAGCTGCGGCCGGGGTGGAAGCGCCGGCAAATCCGGCAGATGCTGGATCTAAGGCGAAAGATATACCGAAGTAACGCAAGGTGGTCTGCCTGATGCGAGTCCTCTTCAGGTGGGTCAAAAAAAGTAGTGCCGACGTGGTGAAATTGGTAGACACGCTATCTTGAGGGGGTAGTGGCGCAAGCTGTGCGAGTTCGAGTCTCGCCGTCGGCACCAATAATCGGGGCAGTGGCCTTCGGGTGCGCTGTTTCTTAAAAGAATTTGAATATTGGCGGCGGATGATGGAAAACTACTTTCCGATCCTGATGTTCGTCCTGGTGGGGGTCGCGGTCGGCGTTCTGCCAATCGCAATGGGTTTCCTGCTTGCACCCAACAGGCCGGACCCTGAGAAGCTCTCTCCCTACGAGTGCGGCTTTGAGGCATTTGAGGATGCGCGCATGAAGTTCGACGTGCGCTATTACCTGATTGCCATCCTCTTCATTCTTTTCGATCTGGAAATTGCCTTCCTGTTTCCTTGGGCGACGATTTTCAAGGACATCGTGGCGAGTGACTCGATCAAGCTGTTCGGGTTTGTCGAAATGCTCGTTTTCGTTGCCATCCTGGTCATTGGCTATGTTTATGCCTGGGCCAAGGGTGCGCTTGAGTGGGAATAAGCCATGGGTATTGAAGGGGTTCTTCAGGAAGGGTTTGTCACCACTACGGCTGACAAGCTGATCAATTACATGCGCACCGGCTCCATGTGGCCGATGACCTTCGGTCTGGCCTGTTGTGCCGTGGAGATGATCCATGCCGGCGTGTCGCGCTACGACTTGGATCGCTTCGGCGTCGTGTTTCGCGGCAGTCCGCGCCAGTCGGATGTGATGATCGTTGCCGGCACGCTGACCAACAAGATGGCGCCGGCGCTGCGCAAGGTCTATGACCAGATGGCCGAGCCGCGTTGGGTGATCTCGATGGGTTCCTGTGCCAACGGTGGTGGTTACTACCACTATTCCTATTCGGTGGTGCGCGGCTGTGATCGCATCGTTCCGGTTGATATCTATGTCCCGGGCTGCCCGCCGACGGCAGAGGCCTTGATCTACGGCATCATTCAGCTGCAGAACAAGATTCGCCGCACCAATACCATTGCTCGTTAATTGCCGAGGCTGATCGAATATGTCTGCCAAGCTGGAAACGCTTAGCCAAAACTTGCAGAAGCATTTTGGCGACAAGCTGAAATCGCTCAAGCTTGCCCTGGGTGAAGTGACTATCGAAGTCGGCGCGGCTGACTATCTGGCGGTAATGACTGCCTTGCGCGATCAGCCGGATCTGGGTTTCGAGGAATTGATCGATCTCTGTGGTGTTGATTATTCGACCTATGGCGACGGTGCCTGGCAAGGGAAGCGTTTTGCCGCGGTTTCCCATCTGCTTTCGATCGCCAACAACTGGCGGTTGCGCGTCCGCGTCTTCGCCGAGGATGATGAATTTCCCGCCGTGGATTCCGTCACCGGGGTCTGGAAGAGTGTGAACTGGTTCGAGCGCGAGGCATTCGATCTGTACGGTATCGCCTTTGTCGGTCACGATGACCTGCGTCGCATCCTGACCGACTATGGTTTCATCGGCCATCCGTTCCGCAAGGATTTCCCGATTTCCGGTAATGTGGAAATGCGTTATGACCCTGATCAGGGGCGCGTGATTTATCAGCCGGTGACTATCGAACCACGCGAAAACACCCCGCGCATCGTGCGCGAAGACACCTACGGGGATCCGGCACATGGCTGATATCCGCAATTTCACGCTAAATTTTGGCCCGCAGCAT
>JAEUOD010000093.1 GCA_016791065.1 Dechloromonas sp.
CGACTGGGCGATCTCGTTCTCGTGGTGCGGAAACTGCAGATCCTGCCCGCCGCCGTGGATGTCGAAATGCTGGCCGAGCAGTTTGGAGCTCATCGCCGAGCACTCGATGTGCCAGCCCGGCCGGCCCTCGCCCCACGGCGACTCCCAGGCCGGCTCGCCGGGCTTGGCGTGCTTCCACAGCACGAAATCGAGCGGATCCTGCTTGGCCGAATCGACCTCGACCCGCTCGCCGGCCCGCAAATCGTCGAGCGACTTGCCAGACAACTTGCCGTAGCCATCGAACTTGCGAACCGCATAATTGACGTCGCCGTCGGCCGCCTGGTAGGCCAGGCCGTTGTTTTCCAGCTTGCCGATCAGGGCCAGCATTTCCGGCACGTAGTCGGTCGCCCGCGGCTCGTGGTCGGGACGGAGCACGCCCAGGGCGTCGGCATCCTCGTGCATGAAGGCGATGAAGCGGTCGGTCAGCTGCTGGATGGTTTCGCCATTCTCGATGGCCCGCTTGATGATCTTGTCGTCGATGTCGGTGATGTTGCGGACATAGGTGACATCGTAGCCGGAAGCCTTCAGCCAGCGATAAACCATGTCGAAGACAACCATCACCCGAGCATGGCCAAGGTGGCAGTAATCGTAGACCGTCATGCCACAGACATACATGCGAACCTTGTTCGGTTCGATCGGGGTGAAGACCTGCTTGTCGCGCTTCAGTGAGTTATAGATCTTGAGCATGCGGGAAATGGGGCTGGCTAACGACGCGGCAATACCTCTGTACTCACCGGTGTTTTTGGTAGAATCAAAGGATTGTACAACCTGAAAAGTATAGCATAGCGATGACCCCTGAATCCTTGCTCCTGCCCCGTTTCAAGCAGCTCAAAACGCTGCGCGCACTGGCGATTGGCCTGGCCATCGGTTTTGCTGCCCCGACCTTCGCCGACAACCTGCCGGAAGTCCAGCGCCTGATCAAGCAGGGCCAGTTCCCGCAAGCTCTCGAAAAAGTCGACGCCTATCTGAGCAGCCGCCCCAAGGACGCCCAGGGCCGCTTCCTCAAGGGTCTGATCTACACCGAGATGAACAAGCCGGCGGAAGCCATCGGCGTATTCACCAAGCTTTCCGAGGACTACCCGGAGCTGCCCGAGCCCTACAACAATCTCGCCGTACTCTACGCCCAGCAGAAACAGTACGAGAAGGCCCGCACGGCACTTGAAATGGCAATAAGGACTCACCCGTCCTACGCCATCGCCTACGAAAACCTCGGCGACGTCTACGCCAAGCTGGCCAGCCAGGCCTACGACAAGGCGCTCCAGCTCGACAACTCGAATTCGACGACGCAGAACAAGCTGGCCCTGATTCGCGACCTGATCAGCACCTCCGGCAAGGGCAACGTCAAGCCGCCCGCACCGGCTGTTGCCGCCGCCCCGGCCCCGACGCCAGCCCCCGTCGCCCCGGCTTCGGTGGCAGCCAAGCCGGCGGCAACCGTCGTCGCCGCCACGCCGGGCGCCGCCGCCTCGACGGCCCAAGCGGTCGCCCCGGTGAGCGCCAAGCCGGCCGCGCCGATCGCAGCTGCCACCCCGGCACCGGCCGCCGCCCCGGCTGCCGTCGCCGCCAACTCGGCCAGCGACGATATCGCCCGGGCGGTCAGCAACTGGGCCGACGCTTGGTCGCGCAAGGACATGAAGGCCTACCTCGGCGCCTACGCCAGCGATTTCGAAACCCCCA
>JAEUOD010000194.1 GCA_016791065.1 Dechloromonas sp.
GCCGCATCCGATCCGGCCCACGGGCTCGTCAGCGCGAAGGCCGGCACCTCGATGCCCTTGGCCAGGCGCGGCAGGTAGTGGGACGTCTGTGCTTCGGTACCGTAATGCAGCAGCAGTTCGGCCGGGACGAGCGAATTGGGGACCATGACCGACACTGAAAGCGCGGAGGAACGCGTGGACAGCTTGGTCACCACCTGCGAATGGGCGTAGGCCGAGAACTCCAGGCCGCCGTACTTCTTCGGGATGATCATGCCGAGGAAGCCCTTGTCCTTGATGTAGCGCCAGGCCTCGGCAGGCAGGTCGTAGAGTTCGTGGGTGACCTTCCAGTCATCGACCAGGCGGCAGGCTTCCGCGCACTCGTTGTCGAGGAAGGATTGTTCCTCGGCCGTCAGCTTGGGCACCGGGTAGGCATGCAGCTTCCGCCAATCCGGTGCGCCGCGGAACAGTTCGCCTTCCCACCAGACAGTGCCGGCCTCCAGGGCGTCGCGCTCGGTATCCGACATCTGCGGCAATACCTTGCGGTAGGTGGAAAAAATGGGCCGGGTGATCAGCGCCCGGCGGATCGGCCGGACGAGGAACACCCCGCCCAGCACCGCCAGCGCGGCGAGGCCGAGCAGCGGGATGATGCTGTAGAACATGCTGTTGTCTCCTTTTATTTTTTGGTTTGGCCGTTTTATTTGCTGTCGGCCACAGCATCCGAAAACTGGGGAAGCGGCGAGCGCAAGCCGCCGAGCAGGAAAGACATCAGGCGCGGCACCAGGCGGTCGAGGCGGTCGGTCGAATCCTCTTCCTCGATCTGCCAGTCGGTGACCAGGCGCAGCGCGTCGGTGCCGGCGATGGCGTAGGACGTCGCCCCGAGCATGAAATGGAAGCGCCAGACGATCTCGGCCTTGGGCACCTCGGGCAATGCCTTGAAAAGTGCTTCCTTGTAGCGGTCCATGACGACTTTGTACTCATGTGCCAGGAAAGCGCGGATGAACTCGGAGGGTTCGGTCAATGTGCGGCCAAGCAGGCGCAGGAAAGTCACGCCACCCCGCTTTTCATCGCCGGCCATACGCAGCAAGGTACCGAAGAAGCCATCGACGATCTGCGACGGTTTCAACGGTTTGCCGGCCGCTTCGGCCTCCATGGCATTGAGCACGCGCATGCGTTCCTCGTTGAGCCAGTCCAGACGGCGCCGGAAGACCTCCTGCATCAGCGATTCCTTGGAACCGAAGTGATAATTTACCGCCGCCAGATTGACGCCGGCCTCACCGGTAATCTGGCGCATCGAGGTACCTTCGTAGCCATGGGCCATGAACAGGTGTTCAGCAGCATCGAGGATGCGCTCGCGGGTATCGACAGATCGGGCTTCGGCCATGATTGGCTCCTATGATTCATACGTTCGTTTTAATCATAGGATAACCATTGAAGCACTTGCAAGCATTTTTTGCGTCAACCTGTCGCCTGCGCCCCAGCGCAGTGCCTTCAAGGCCTCAGGAGAGGTTGCGCTGCCTGATGAACGCCATGACGTCTGCGGCCGGCACGGGACGGCTGAACAGGTAGCCCTGCATCAGATCGCAGCCCCGTTCACGCAGATAGTCGCACTGGACCTCGGTCTCGACCCCCTCGGCCACGACCTTGAGGCCCAGGTTGTGCGCCAGGCCGATCGTGGCATCGCAGATGATCGTCCCGTCAGGGCTCTGGCCGATCTCCTCGACGAATGAGCGATCAAGTTTGAGATGGTCGATCGGGAAGAGGCGCAGGTAAGTGAGCGACGAATAACCGGTACCGAAATCATCGATCGCCAGACCCACTCCCATATCGTGCAAGGCATCGAGGATACGCACGGTTTCCTGCGGTTGCTGCATGGCGACCGATTCCGTGATTTCGAACACAAGTTCGGCGGGATTCAGACCGAAAGCCTCGATCGCCCCGCGAGCCAGGATAGGGAGGTTGCCGTTACGCATCTGGATGGCCGAAATATTGACCCCCATCTTGACGCCGAAAATGCCGGCCGCCCGAAAATCCGCCAGTTGCTTGCAGGCCGCCCAGAAAACCCAGTCGCCCAAGGGCTGGATCAGTCCCGTTTCCTCGGCAACCCCGATGAACCGGCCAGGCATCAACAGGCCCTGCTCGGGATGGTTCCAGCGAATCAGCGCTTCAAGGCCGGCAACGCGGCCGGAAGCGATATCGAGAATAGGCTGGAAATGCAGACAGAACTCGTCACGCGCCAGCGCCTGACGCAGGCTGTGTTCAATCTTCAGGCGCTCCAGCGCCGCATCGTTCATCTTGGCGTCGAAGAACTGGAAATTGTTCCGTCCTGCCGTCTTGGCGTGGTACATCGCGGCATCGGCATTGCGCATGAGCGTTTCGCCATCTTCACCGTCGGTCGGGAAAATGGCGATACCGATGCTCGGCGTCGTGTACAGATCGTAGCCCTCGACCCGATAGGGATCGCCGGTCGCCAGGACGATTTTCTCGGCCACCATTGCCACCGCATTGGAATGCTCGATGCCGGCCAGCATGACGACGAACTCGTCGCCGCCGAGGCGGGCAACGACATCGCTATCCCGGACGCTGTCGCGAAGGCGATTGGCCACCTCGACCAGCAACTGGTCGCCGATGTGGTGGCCGAGCGTGTCGTTGATCCCCTTGAAGCGATCGAGATCGATGAACAGCAGGGCAACCTGCGAACCCAGTCGGCGCGCCGCGGAAAGCGCCTGGTCGAGCCTGCTCTTGAGGCTGAAACGGTTGATCAGCCCGGTCAGTACATCGTGATGCGCCATGTGATGCAGTTTGGCCTCGACCGCCCGCTCCGCCGAGACATCGGTGAAATGGGCGACGTGATAACGGATTTTCCCGGCGTCGTCGCGAATCACCGAGATCGACATCCACTTGGGATAGACACCGCCATCCTTGCGCCGATCCCAGACCTCGCCCTGCCAGAAGCCGCGTTCGTTGATGCCCGCCCACATCTGGTCGTACTCCTCGTTGCTGGTACGACCGGCTGAGAGAAATCGGGGATTGCGCCCGATGGCATCTTCGGCCGTATAGCCGGTCAATTCGCTGAAAGCCGGATTGACGGTCACGATGTTGTTATCGCTATCGGTAATCACGATAGCCTCGCCACTGAACTGGAAGGCGCTCACCAGGAGTTGCATCTCCGCCTCCATCCGGTGCTGGCTCGTCACATCCTGCGATGTGCCGATCAGGCGCCACGGCGTGCCGTCGGCCAGGCACTCCGATTCGCAGGACTCCTGCACATATTTGATGCGGCCATCCGGCATCTGCAGACGGTGTTTCAACGAAACCGTCCGGTGCGCCTTCATTGCAGCGCCCAGGGCCTGGTCGACGGTTATCCGGTCCTCCGGGTGGATCACCTTGAAAAACTCATCGTAATGAACCGCTCCGGGTCGGGGCGCAACCTCGAAGATCCGGTAGAGTTCCTCAGAACCGACCACGGCCAGCGATGCAATATCGATCTCCCAACTACCAACCTGCGCAATCCGCTGCGCTTCCTTCAATTGGTCACGGTTGCGGCGCAACACTTCTGCCGCGCGCAGTTCCCGCTCCTGCGCCCGGAAAAGCCAGATCAGAACGATGGCGAGACATAGAAAAAGCCCCATCCCCAGGCCGCCAACGAGCAACGAGCGCTGCTGCCAGACAGCAGTGACATCGGCCTCGGCAAGTCCGGCCAGCACGTAAAACGGGTAGCTTTCCAGCGTCCGGTAGGCGTAAATCCGCTTGATGCCATCCGACTGTGCCGCAAATTCGAGCGAGCCCTCTCGCTCTCCCCGGCTAAGGCTTTGCCGGACTGGGTGAGAGGCGTCGAGCGGCCGGTTGATCTCGCCCGGCACATGCGGCTGACGGACGACCAGGCTGTGCGTATCACTGCGCCGGATTGCCAGCGCCCCCGATTTGCCAAGATGTACACCCTGAAACAGCTTCTGGAAGTATTCCAGCTCTATCGCAACCGTTACGGCGCCGATAAAACGCCCGTCAGCCGTCCGAATCGCCCGCCCAGCCGCCAGGGAGGGCCGGTTGGTGATCCGCGAGGTGAGCACTTCTGAAAAAACCATGGCACGAACCTTGCCGTCCCGCATGGCCTTGAAATAAGGGCGGTCTGCCAGGTTGGCGTAAGTGCCACCACCGGAAACATAAAGAACATCACCTTGCGCGTCAATCAGGCGAAATCCGGCTACTTCGGGGAAGGCCAGTCGATAACGCTCCAGATCAGCTTCGATACGCTTGCGATAGTGCGAAACCTGGGATTTGAGCAGCGCCTCATGCGGAACCTCGTCGGTCAATTCGGCGAGATCGGAATCAACCCGGCGCAAGGTCGCATCGAAGCGCGCCTCCAGGAGTTCCGCGTGGCTACGCGCCGTTGCCTGCGCCTCGGCCCAGGTTTCCTTGTAGCCCGACCAGAGAACATAGCCGAGCAAGAGGAAACCGCCCAAGGCAAGGGAAACCAGTGCGATCCATAGCTGTCGCCTAACTGGTTCTTCCCTTTCTGGCGCGCGTTCCATTGAAATGTGTCTTTAAATATACAATTTTAACAATTTTCAAGAAAATTCATCATATCTATAAATCCAGCAACGGCAATTTGTGTGGACTTTCCTGCTCGTATTGCAGAAAACGACAAACAACGGGCTGACCAGTACGCTTTTCCAGATATATCTTCCGGTCTTCCGCAACCAAGTGCCAGTCACCCGCTGAAATGACATCCGGAAACAATGTATCCCCTTCAAATGACATTTCAATCCGGGTCAAAAAAAAGCGCCGGCAATACGGCCATGCTGCCGCGTAGATCGAGGCCCCGCCGATGACGAACACCGGCTTTCCGGTCGCCAGGGCACACTGCAAACCCGTCACGACCGAATCAACCCGAACGCATCCCGGACGCATGACCAAGTCAGACTGACGGCTGACGATAAAGGAATCTTCCGGCACCACATCCATCGATTCGTAGGTCAGGCGCCCGATGACGAGTGCAGCCCCGGCCACGGTGCGTTCGAAATAGGCCAATTCCTCGGGGATGTCCCACGGCAACCATCCGTCTAGGCCGAGCATGCCATTGCTGGCCACGGCGCCGATCGCGGAAATCATCTCCGGCACTCCAGCCACTGCTCACGCGTCATCGACAACGAAATTGCCGGCGTCCCCTGCCCGTTGTACACATGCGGTTTGTGCATAGAAACAAAGGCCGAGGTAACGATCGCGATGGAGAATATCGCATCCATGACCTCGAGAATGCTCGATTCGAGACAAATGCAGTGATCGTTGTTCTCAAGTTTCCGGATGGCGAGAAAGATCACCTCGTAATCGACCACCTGCCGAATATCGTGCGGATTGGCTACCGCGGATACCGGCGCCCAGGCATCCGCATGCACGACAACGGCCTGCGGCCCGTGTTTTTCCAACGGGTTGCATCCGGTACGTAACTGTATGGTGGCATCCACCGAGGCACACCAATGATTGGCTAGCACAAACCTGCTCCTCAAATGTTCCCGGGGCGACCTGCCCGACAACGATATCGGCATGACACCATACCGACAGGCAAAAAAAAAGCGCCGATGCGCCTCCTCCCCCGTTTAGCGCGGCAACCGACTCATGCCGTCACGTTGACCGTGGTTCCGGTTGCCTGGCCGTAGGCATTGACCACGGGTTGCGCCACGGCCACCGGGCTGTGCTGCACGACTTCCGTCGGTTGCGTCAACGTAGCAGCGACCTTCTCGACCTGACCGCCAAGACGGGTCAGCATGTCGTCGCGGGACCGCAGCGAGGCAAGCCCTCGCCGAGCACTCTCCGCCTCGCCTTGAGCCTGACCTGACTCAACCTTGAGCGAACGGGCATTTTCCTGAGCCCGATCGGCCGTCGATTGCGCTTCTCGCGCCCGAACTTGCAAGACACGCGCCTGCTGCTCCGCCTGATCGGCATTGCGCTGCGCCTGTTGTTGCTGAATCTGCGACCAGATTCCGCTACCTGGCGACTGGGAGGACGTCGAACT
>JAEUOD010000019.1 GCA_016791065.1 Dechloromonas sp.
GAGGACGGCAAGAAGCCCTTGTCGGATAGTCAATTATCCGAAATACTAGGCCAGCAGGGAATCGTTGTAGCCCGACGCACGGTTGCCAAATACCGCGAATCGCTCAACATCCCGCCGGTCAATTTACGCAAGACCCTGTAGAGAGAGGAGAAAACATGAATCTGCAGATCGCTGGTCACCATATCGAAGTTACCCCGGCATTGCGCGAATACGTGGAAAACAAGCTGGATCCCGTGGTTCGCCATTTTGACAAGGTAACGGGTGTCAACGTCGTCCTGTCTGTCGAGAAGCTCAAGCAGAAGGCTGAAGTGACCGTTCATGTACCGGGCAAGGACATCCATGTCGAGGAATCCGGTGATGATCTCTACGCGGCGATTGATGCCATGTTCGACAAGCTGGACCGCCAGGTTCTGAAGCACAAGCAGAAGGTGCAGGACCACCACCGCGGCGACAAGGCTGCGCTACACGCCGCTGAATAAGCGTCGACCGGCCGCAGCCCTCAGGCTGCGGCCTTTGCTTTTTCAAAACCTCCTATGAACCCCTTAAGCAATATTCTGACGGCCACGCAGGTACTGCTCGATGTCGAAGCCAGCAGCAAGAAGCGGGTATTCGAACAGGCCGGACAGCTCTTTGAATCGCATCTCGGACTGGCTCGTTCGGTCATTTTCGACAGCCTCTTTGCCCGGGAGAAACTCGGCTCCACTGGTCTCGGACAAGGCATTGCCATCCCCCACGGGAGAATCAAGGGGTTGAAGCAGGCTGCTGGCGCATTCCTGCGCCTCGCCACGCCGGTTCCCTTCGATTCTCCGGATGGCAGACCAGTCAACCTGCTTTTCGTGCTGCTTGTTCCCGAGCAGGCCACCGAACAGCATCTGCAGATACTTTCCGAACTGGCCCAGCGCTTCGCTGACCGGGGCTTCCGCGAATCCCTGCAGAGCGCGCCGGACGCCGCTGCCATCGTCACCCTCTTCCAGTCCTGACCTGCGGCCGTGCGCCATATCAGCCTGATCCAGCTTTACGAGGATAACCGCGAAAAGCTGCTGCTCAACTGGATGATCGGCCTGCAGTCCGACCGCCGGATCGAGATCAAGCTCTCGAACAACTATGGCGCCGATGTCGTCGGGCACATCAACATCATTCACCCGGAACGCTTGCAGGTGCTTGGGCAGGCCGAGTATGAATGGGCCGAGCACATCGGCGAGCGTCGCTTCGGCCAGATGTTTCACGATCTGCTTGCTGCTCAACCGCCCGCGGTGATCGTGGCTGATGGCCTAGTGCCGCCCCCCTTGGTGGTCGATGCCTGCACCCAGTCCGGCACGCCCCTCATTCTTTCGCCCAAGCCCTGTTCTGCGGTGATTGATCTGCTGCGGATCTACCTTTCGGCGCGGTTGGCCGATACCGTGAATATGCACGGTGTCTTCATGGATGTGCTGGGGATGGGCGTCCTCATTACCGGCGATTCCGGGGTCGGCAAGTCGGAACTGGCGCTCGAACTGATCTCGCGTGGCCATGGCCTGGTTGCCGACGACGTCGTTGAGATGGCCCGCATCGCGCCTGCCACCATCGATGGTCGTTGTCCTGGCATGTTGCGCGACTTTCTGGAAGTTCGCGGCCTCGGTCTGCTCAATATCCGGACTATCTTCGGCGAGACCGCCTCGCGGCGAAAAATGCGCCTCAAGCTCATTGTTCACCTGCAAAAGACGTTGGCGGCGGGTGATGCGCCTCGCCTACCACTCGATGCGCAGACGCAGGAAGTACTTGGCGTACCGATTCGCAAGGTGGTGATCCCGGTTGCTGCCGGCCGTAACCTGGCAGTCCTGCTTGAAGCGGCTGTTCGCAACACCATACTGCAACTGCGGGGCATCGACAGCATGCAGGACTTCATGGATCGCCAGCAGCGCATGATGCTCGATGACGAGAATTGAGTAGGCAGTATCTGCTGCTACACATTCTCAGATAAAACGGATTTTCCGGGAGCAGGCCAAGTTGGCCGAATGCAAGGCTATCGCGACTTACAGGTGTTCGAAGTCCGCGCTGTCTGCGCTTGCATCGTTACAGGATGTGCCGAAACAGATGCGCCCGACGCCTTCTAGGAGCAATTCGTGGCGCCGAACCATGACCTCCTGCCTACCGGCAAGGCTGACAAAGCAGCCATTGGTGCTGGTATCGACCAAGTAGTAGCCGTCCTTGCGCTTCTCGATGCGGGCATGCTGCCGCGACGCCTTGCGGTCGTCGATCACCAGCTTGTTGCCGGGATCCCGCCCGAGGGTCAGTACCGGGGTCTTTTCGTCAAGCAGGAAGGCCTTGCCGTGGTAGCGCACGCACAATCGGTCGGCCCTGGGCGCAGCCGACTGTTGGAAGGATGAATGCGGCCCCTTGGCAATCTCGTGCGGCGTCCAGTGCACCTGGGAGATGGTCAGCGTATCGCCATTTTCCGGGATACTGCCGAGGTCGGGCATGGGGCGCAAGCTGATTGTTCCATGCTCGCCCAGCGTGGTGGCCAGCGTCGAACTGGCAAGAATCTGGTCGCGGCGAGCAATGCCGGCAATTCGCGCCGCATTGGTGACGACGTCGCCGCGCAGTTTGTCACCATCCTCGGTCACCATGCCGCAGTGCAGGCCGATGCGAATGGTTAGCTTGAGGCCAGAAACCGGTGGCAGATCCGAAATCCGCTGCTGCATGTCGATTGCCGCCTGACAGGCATCTTCGGCGGTTTCAAAGGCAGCGAGCAGTTCGTCACCGATAATCTGAACTGTGCGCCCGCGGTAGCCGTCGATCGAGCGCTTCATGCGCTTGAGGCAGCGTTCGACGGCATGCATCGCCTCGGTGTCGCCCAGACGCTCGAACAGCCCGGCGCTGCCTGAGATATCGGCGAACATGACGATCAGTTTCCGTTGCGGGGCGCTCATTTCGGGCGTCTGGTTCGTGAATTATTATGGTGACAATTATAAGATGAAAGCAGCATTCCCCGTCATTATGCACTTAGCACTAGCGGAATACTGCCCGCCATCGAAATATCGGGAGCGTCGAAGGCAATATCGCCTTCCGCAACCGGCGTATCCAAGGTCAGGCCGCGAAAGTCGAACAGATCGTTGTCGCCCAGATGGGAGGGAACGACGTTCTGCATGGCGGTGAAGACGGCCTCGGTGCGGCCCGGATAGCGCCGGTCCCAGTCCTGCATCATTTCCTTGATTTTCTGGCGCTGCAGGTTTTCCTGCGAACCGCAGAGGTTGCAGGGAATGATCGGGAATTCCATGCCGCGAGCGAATTTCGCGATATCGCTTTCCGGGCAGTAGGCAAGTGGTCGGATGACGATGTGGGCCTTGTCATCGGTGACCAGCTTGGGCGGCATCGCCTTCAACTTGCCGCCGAAGAGCATATTGAGGAACAGCGTGTGCACCATGTCGTCGCGGTGATGGCCGAGCGCGATCTTGTTGGCACCCAGTTCCTTGGCCGTACGGTAAATGATGCCCCGGCGCAGGCGTGAACACAGCGAACAGGTGGTCTTGCCTTCGGGGATCTTTTCCTTGACCAGCGAATAGGTGTCAGCTTCGACGATGCGGTACTCGATGCCGATCGATTCGAAGTAGCGCGGCAGGACGTCGGCAGGGAATCCCGGCTGCTTCTGGTCGAGATTCATCGCGATCAGGCGGAACTTGACCGGGGCGCGTTGCTGCAGTGCCATCAGCATGGCGAGCAGGGTGTAAGAGTCCTTGCCGCCGGAGCAGCAGACGAGCACCGTGTCGCCGTCAGCGATCATGTTGTAGTCGCCGATGGCCTTGCCAGTGCGGCCTTCGAGAAATTTGCGGAGTTTTTGCAGGGTGTTCGAGGTGGTCATGCGGGCTTGCGTAGGCTGGTCGATGGCAGCTAAGTGCCTGAATAGTGGAGTTTACCCTGAGTCCTGCCTGACCACGAGGGTTAAATGGACGGCGAGGGTTTTCAATTCGTCCTCCAGGTCATCAATCTGGCTTTGCAGATTTTCGAGATTCCCTTGCCTGGCCAGGCTTTCGATCTCCTTGGCCAGCCGGATCGCCGGCTCGGCATGGAAGCTTGCCAGGGTACCCTTAAAGCTGTGCGCCGTACGCTCGACCTGAGCAGCATCGCTATCTTCCCGACTATTGCGCAAACGTTCGAGGTCGCGCTGCCAGGTATCGAGAAAGACGCCGGCGATGATTTCAACGGTTTCGCGGTCGGCACTGGCCAGTGCGGCAGCGTAATCGAAGGTTGGGGCAGGGATGGACTTCTGTGCGCCCCTGGGATTCCAGGTCAGCAGCTTTTCCAGCAGATCGCGCGTCCTGATCGGCTTGGTCAGATAGTCGTCCATACCGGCGGCGAGGCAGGCATCGCGGTCATCGTTCATGGCGGCTGCCGTCATCGCGATGATTGGTGTTCGCCGCAGGCCAACTTGGGCCTCTTGCTCGCGAATGCGCCGCGTCGCTTCAAGGCCGCCCATGACCGGCATTTGCATGTCCATGAGAATGAGGTCGAAACGCTGCCTGGCAAAAATGTCGATTGCCTGTCGGCCGTCACCGGCAACCGTGACGCGGTGCCCCCATTTCTCGAGCAATCCGGTTGCCAGGCGCTGATTGGTCGGGTGATCCTCGACCAGCAGGATTGTCATGCCTTGTTCTTCGCGCAAGGCGTGACGATTGAGCACCGGTAGCGGATGCGGTGCCCGGACCGAATCGAAAATACGGACCAGGGCAGCCAGCAATTCTTCGGCGGAGATCGGTTTCGGGAAGAAGCCGCGAATTCCGACGGCTTGGCAGCGTTGGCTATCGCCGCGCATGGCGGCGGAGGAAAGCATCAGCATGGGGGGCAGTGCCGGATATTTGGCCGTCAGGCAGCGCGCCAGCTCGTAACCATCCATTTCCGGCATCTGGGCATCGAGAATGATGCAGTCGAAATTGGGGCCGGACTGGCTAAGCAGATCGAGCGCGGCCGCCGCGGAAGCCAGGGCATGGCTCTGGACGCCCCAGCCGGCCAGCATTCCGGCCAGAACGCGCCGGTTGGTCTCGTTGTCGTCGACGATCAGGATGCGTCGCCCGGTCAGTTCCACCGGTTGCGGCGGCGCTTGTGGCGGTTGGCTGTCGATCGGCAGGCGAAGCGAGAAATGAAAGGTACTGCCAATTCCGGGTTCGCTTTGCAGCCAGATTTCCCCGTTCATCAGGCGGACGAGCTGTCGGGAAATCGAAAGGCCAAGCCCGGTGCCGCCGTAGCGGCGTGTGGTCGAGGTGTCTTCCTGCGTAAAGGCGTCGAAAATTTGTTCCTGCTTATCCTTGGGAATACCGATGCCGGTATCGCGTACCGAAAAGAGGACATTCGCCATCGTGCCGTCTTCCGGACCGGAGGCTGCGACCGTGACGGCAATTTCCCCTTGTTCGGTAAATTTGATGGCGTTGCCGATCAGGTTGATCAAGACCTGCCGGATACGGCTTGGATCGCCCACGACATGGCGTGCAACGCCCGGCTTGATCTCGCCGACGAGTTCAAGGTTTTTCTCATGAGCGCGCAGGGCAAGCGTTTTCAGCGTTTCGGCGATGACCCGATGGAGGTCGAAGGCAATCGACTCGACGTTGAGTTTGCCGGCCTCGATCTTCGAGAAATCGAGAATGTCGTTGATGATGGCAAGCAAGGATTCGGCTGAAGACTTGACGATGCCCAGGTACTCCCGCTGTTCCTCGGTGAGCACCGTGTCGAGGGCGAGTTCGGTCATGCCGATGACGCCGTTCATCGGGGTGCGAATCTCGTGGCTCATATTGGCGAGAAACTCGCTTTTTGCCCGGTTGGCCGCTTCGGCCACCTCCTTGGCCTGGCGGAGTGCCGCTTCGGCCAGCTTGCGCTCGGTGATGTCGATGATCGCGCCGAGCAGGCCGGATACGCTGCCGTCGGGGCGGGTCAGCACGGCCTTGCGGTAGATCGTGTCGTGCCGGCTTCCGTCACGGCTATGAACTTCCGCTTCGTAAGTCTGAACGCCGCCCTGCTGGAAAATTTCGGCATCCTTCTCGGCATGGATCAGGGCATCCTCGGGCGTCAGCAGGTCATGCAGGGTCCGACCGATGAAGCGTTCGCGGCGCACGTCGAAGAAGAGCTCGAAGGCACGATTGACACGCAGATAGCGCCCATCCAGATCCTTGAGGTAAAGCGGTAGCGGGATGGCTTCGATCAATTCCTCGACCAGATGCAGTTGTTCCGACAACTGCTTTTCCATCGCTTTCCGGTCCGAGATGTCAGTACGGATCGCGATGTATTGCTCGGGGCAGCCCGTCTCGTCGAGCAGTGGCACGATGGTCGCGTTGACCCAGTACGGCGTGCCGTTCTTGGTGCGGTTGCACATTTCGCCATGCCAGACCTGCCCGTGGCTGATGGTTTCCCACAAGGAGCGGAAAAAATCGGCCGGGTGGTGGCCGGAATTGACGATACGGTGATTGCTTCCGAGCAGTTCCTCGCGTCGGTAGCCGCTGATTTCGCAGAAACGGTCGTTGGCGTAGATGATGTTGCCAGCCGGATCGGTGATGCTGACGATGGCGTGCTGGTCGAGCGCAAATTTCTGATTGGCCAGTTCCCTTCGCCCGTGCTCGCTCTCGGCCACCAGCGCGGCGATCCGGCGCGAGAGCGTGGCGATGTTCTCCTCGGCCGGCGCATCGGCGGCGGGAATCTCATCGCCACCAGGCAGCAGGTCGTTGAGGGCGGCGCGCAGGGCACTTAATGCCTCCTGGCGCCGGGTGAGTTCCTGGCGCAACTGCTGGTTGCTACCGCTCAGTTCTGCCGACGAGATTTCCAGGCTGCGCGTGCGCAGTTCGAGATCGCGCTCGTATTGCTCGTAGCTGCCATCGACGCGGGCCAGCAAGTCGCCGAAGCCGAGCAGGACGCCACGCAGTGCCGGGTCGGCGGTTTCCGCTGCAGCCTGCATGGACGAGAGCAGGGTAATCAATGCCGCTTCATCGGCAATGCCGAGGCTGCGTTTGAGTTGGCGCAGGAGCGATTTCTGCATGGTGGCCGGTCAGTCCTCGCCCAGGCAGGTGATCGTCATCGTCTGGTTGTGCAGCTTGCAGGACGCGCCGGGCAGAAAAGGGCTGATCTCCCCATAGGAGTAGAAGCCGGTCAGCCTGGCTTTGCCGTTGAACACATCGCTCACGGCCTCGACCTCCTCGTCCACCCGGTTGCCCATGACCAGCTTGCGGCCGACGCAACTGACCAGGATGGCCAGCATTTCGCCGGGATGGTCGAGCATGTCGAGGGCCGCCTGGGCCGCCGCTTCGGCACCATTGACCAGTTTGTCGGTACTGGCGTGCATAAGCTTGAGGTAGCCATCCGGGTCGATCTCGCCTGCCAGCGTCAGGCTGCCCGTTGCCTCGTCGACGCCCAGGATGGTGCGGATCAGGCCGAGCGCGTTGTGGTCCTCGCCAAGCATGGCGAAGGGAAAAAGCAGGCCTGAGGCCGGGAGCTTGCGGGCGTGATCGCCGAGGTAGCGCTTATAGATGTCGAGGGCCGGTTCGCCATCCAGCTCATAGAGGATGTTGTCGGCGCAGCGGGTGACCTTGCGGGCCGGTCCAAAGGCCTCCCAGCCGCCGAAGGAACCGTGGCCAAAACGCAGGTGGGGGCCACAGAGGCCGACCGCGACAACCTGATCGTCGGTCACCCCCGCCGGCCCAAGCGTGAAAGTACGGCGGAAGGCGCCGGCATCGCCGGCCAGCCCGCCGGTGATCGGCACGGCCTTGCCAAGACTGCTGCTCATGCCGTCGACCAGTGCGCTGCCATTGATCCGGACGCCCGGCCCGAAGACCAGTACGGCCTTGAGATCGGGGGCAGCAAGTTGGCGGCCGAGGCGTTCGCCGGCCGCAAAGGAGTCCTCCATGCCGTGAAGCACCGTGCTGCCGCGTGTCAGGCCGACCTGTTCAAAATGAATGGCGGTGATCGTGCAAATCTCGTCCTCGACCCCGTCTGGCGTGATTTCGCCGGCCGTCGAGCAGCCGACGATGCAGGCCTGCGGTGCAGCCTCTTGCAGTGCCTCGGCCAGCCCCTCAGCCGCGAGGTGCGAGACCGAACCGAAGACCAGCAGCAGGCTGGCATCGCTGGCGTTCAGGGATGCCAGTCCCGGCGCCAGCTCGTTGCTCTGGCGGATGATTGTTTGTGTTATGCGCACGTCGTCTCCCTCCCTGCGTGACTGTTTGAAAAAATAGCACAGACCGCGGTCAGCTTGCCGCCCAGGCGGCTAAAATCCGCGTTTTATCGAGGCACCATGAACAATCTGCCGCCCCCCGCTCCCGAGGCGCTGGCGCACAGCCAGCGCCTGCACCGGGCCATTGCCGACGCCATCGCCGCCAGTGGTGGCTGGATCTCCTTCGCACGCTGCATGGCCATGTTGCTCTATGCTCCCGGGCTCGGTTACTACGCGGCAGGTGCCCGCAAGTTTGGCGCTGCCGGCGATTTCGTCACGGCCCCGGAAATGAGCGGCTTGTTCGGGGGCGCCCTGGCGCGCCAGGTGGCGCAGGTCATGGCGCTCTCCAGCCAGATCATCCTCGAGGTTGGCGCCGGGTCGGGACGTCTGGCCGCTGATCTCCTGCTGGCGCTGGAAGCTGCGCAATCCCTGCCCGAGCGCTATTTCATCCTCGATCTCTCGGCCGATCTACGCCAGCGCCAGTACGAAACCATCGCAGCCGCGGCACCGCATCTGGTTGCGCGTGTCGAATGGCTGGACACCCTGCCCGAGCATTTTTCCGGCGCGGTGGTGGCGAACGAACTGCTCGATGCGATGCCAGCCGAGATCGTCGCCTGGCGTGAAGACGGCATTTTCGAGCGCGGTGTCGGACTCGATGCAAACGCTGGTTTCACCTGGGTCGAGCGTCCGGCCAGCGGTGCCTTGCAGGCAGCCGCGACGGAAATCGGCGAGCAGTGCCAGTTGCCTCCTGGCTTCGAAAGCGAGATCAGCCTGGCCAGCCGGGCCTGGACGGCGGAATGGGGGCACCGTCTGGTGCGGGGAGCCCTGCTCCTGATCGACTACGGTTTTCCTCGTCGCGAGTTCTACCATCAGCAGCGCGGGCGCGGCACGCTGATGTGCCACTACCGCCACCATGCCCATCCCGATCCCTTCTACCTGCCCGGCCTGCAGGACGTGACGGTGCATGTCGATTTCACGGCCATCATCGCCGCCGGCCATGGCGCCGGCCTTGACCTGCTCGGCTATACCAGCCAGGGGCAGTTCCTGCTCAACTGCGGAATTCTCGACCTGCTCGCGGAAATTCCCGGCGACACGCCCGATTACATCCGCGCCGCAGGTGCCGTGAACAAGCTATTGATGCCGCACGAGATGGGAGAATTGTTCAAGATCATCGCGCTCGGGCGCGATATCGGCGGGGAATTGCACGGTTTCGCCAGCGGTGATCAGAGCCACCGGCTCTGATCAGGTGCGCTTGGCCAGTTCGCGAAAACGGCTGGGCTGGCCAAGCACCAGGCGGCCGAATTCGTCGAGCAACAGCTGGTCGATGCTGGTCGGGACGATGTGGTAGATGACGCTGCCCAGTCGTTCGAGGTTGCGCGTTTCAAGAGTCAGCATGCCTTTGGCAAAATCGGCCCGCCAGCGTGCGCTGACGCTGAGTTCGCTGCTTACCTGAAATTCGGCGCTTTCGACATAGCTGCGCTCATTCTTGAATTCCTTGCAGGTAAACGGCAGACCGAATTCGAAGAGCATGGCACGGAAACGTTCGACGGCCGGACCATCGCGCTCAATCGGCGGCAAGGCAGCACCGACCAGGCGATAAGAGAAGCTGACCAGTTCGACCAGGGCGCCGGCGCTCTGACTCTGTGTGCGGTAATCGGCAAAACCTTCCTGCCAGCTCAAGGCGCTGAGCGTGTACTTTTCCAGCAAGGGGTAGTCACGCGGAATGGCCGGCTTGACGATGTTTACCTGCTGGACGAACTCATGCAGGAAAAAGAAGGCATGCTTCAGGGCTCGGTCGATCGCCTCGTTGGTGGCGGTGCGTTCTGCCAGGGCAGAGTGTTCTTCACGCCGGCGGATTTCGGCCTGGCGCCGCAACTGATCGAGCAGTCCGCCGGTTTCCACGGGCCGTTCGGGCGGTACCTCCGGCGCGCTTGCCTGGCTTTTGAGCGGGCGCGGAGTGGCACCGGAGGCGGCGATTTCCGGGAAGACCAGCGAGGCATCGCTCATGCCGGCTCCCGACTGCACGCTGAGTTCCCGCTGCGCCCGACGCTCCGCCGCATCCAGGTCGAAGGCCTCGATATCGGCCAGCAGTGACGCTTCCAGGGCCTCGATGTCGTCGATCAGGCTGGTTTTGCGTTCCCGCTTGGCGCGAATCGCTTCCTGAATGCTGGACGTCTTGTCGGAATTTTCGGGGTTGCTCATTGTGTTTTCGAAAGAGGCAACTACACTGAACTAATAGTGTGTCCAAACCGGAGTGATTGCAAGATGGATGTTTCCTCGATCGGCAGTGCGAGCACTGCGCTCAGCCAGGCCCAGACCGGCGATGCCGTGGCTACCTTGGTCATGAAGAAAGCAATGGACATTCAGGCACAGAGCGCCTTGCAGTTGCTGCAGGCCCTGCCGCAGGTGGCGAGCAATCCCCCCAACCTGGGCAACAGCATCGACGTCAAGGCCTGATTTCTTCCAGCCAGTCGCGCAACATGGCCGCTACCAGCGGCCATTCTTTTTCGTGGGTCACGGCATGACCCATGCCGCGGAAGATATGTACCGGCAGGCCGTAGGTATGCCCGGTCGACTGTACCAGGAAGGCCGGCACCAGCACATCGTGCTCGGCCCCGAGAATGAGCATTGGTGGACGGTGCATGGCGTGCAAGTTGGGCAGGCTGAACATCGACATGTCCCAGATTGCACGGTGCGATTCGGCCTGCATCCGGCTCATCCAGACGGCCAGCATGGCTTCGTCGACCTCCCCGGCGAAGAGGGCCTCGCGCAGCGTGTTGGTGTCGGTGTAGTCGCCGGCCATGATCCGGTTGATCTCGGCGAAAAGCTGCGGTTTCTGGAACATCAGGTGAAACTGCGAGGCAATCAGGCCTTGTGGCGGCACCGAACAGAGCAGCGCGGCGCCGGGCGTCTCGTGGCGTTCGAGGAACTTCTGGACGATGAAACCGCCCATCGAATGGCCGACCAATACCGGTGTTTCGCCGAGCCAGTCGATGATGGTTCCGACATCGTCGACATAGTCGGCGATCGAGTGCCACTCCATCTGTTCATGTCCCTGGCTGCCGCCATGGCCGCGCAGCGATACCGCGTAGCAGGGGAAGCCGGCGTCGGCGAGGAAGGGCATGAAGGTTTCTGTCCACATCCAGGCGCCGGCGAAGGCGCCGTGGATGAAGAGGACAGGGGGACGGGAGGATTTTTTGGCGGGAAGGCAGGAATAGACTTCGAGGCCTTCGACGATCTGGTTTTTTATCATGGCGGTCCGATGGGGCAAGCCGTGATTAAATGCGACTTTCCCTCCGCAGCGCAAGGCAAATGATGTTGAAGTGGATACTGACGCTGGTCATCGCCATTTTCCTGCTCGGCATCGTCACGCCCCATCTGGCACGCTTCATTCGCTTCGGCAAGCTGCCCGGCGATCTTGCCTTCCGCTTTCGCGGCAAGGCCTATGCCTTTCCCTTCGCTTCGGTGATCCTCTTCTCAGTGCTGCTCTGGCTCGTCTCGCGGATCATTTAGCGCCGTTTTCACGGCAGCGACCCGGGCCATATGGATGCGGCCCGGAATCTGTGCCTTGTCACTGCAGGCCAGGGCTATCTTGCCGCCATCAACCGCTTCCACCGCCGCCAGGGCGGTAAGCAGGCGCTGCGGACTGTCGTAGGGGCGATCCTCCCAGCCCAGGCGGCCGGTGTAGTCGCTGTGGCAGGCGGCCAGCAGTTGCCGGAAGCGTTCCGGACGGCGCAGGGCGTCGGTCTTCTCGAACAGCGTGACGATGGTCGCCGGCCGGAGGTCGGCGGCGCGGTGGACGTTGCCATGGAAGCGCGCGGTGAGCAGCGCGAGATCGCGGCAGTCATTCGGTACGCGCAGGCGTTTGGCCAATTGCTCGACCAGCCGAACGCTACGCTCCTCGTGGCCGATGTGGCGGGGCAGGATATCGGCTGGCGTCAGGGCCTTGCCGAGATCGTGGGTCAAGGCGGCGAAGCGGACCGGCAGGTCGTAGCCGCGGCGGGCCGCCTGGTCGATCACCATCAGGGTGTGGATGCCGGTATCGATTTCCGGGTGATAGTCGGCGCGCTGCGGCACCCCGAACAGGGCCTCGACTTCCGGCAGCAGGCGGGCCAGGGCGCCGCATTCGCGCAACACCTCGATCATCCGCGACGGCTTGTCCTCGGCCAGGCCCTTGGCGAGTTCCTGCCAGACGCGTTCGGCGACCAGATGATCGACTTCGCCACTATTCACCATGCCACGCATCAGGGCCAGCGTTTCGGGGGCAACCGAGAAATCGGCAAAACGGGCGGCAAAGCGAGCCAAGCGCAGGATGCGCACCGGGTCTTCGGCAAAGGCCGGGCCGACGTGACGCAGGATTTTTGCCTGCAGGTCGGCTTGGCCGCCGAAGGGATCGACCAAAAGGCCATCATCTGTCCTGGCCATCGCGTTGATGGTCAGGTCGCGGCGGGCGAGATCCTCTTCCAGCGTGACCTCAGGGGCGGTATGGAAGGTGAAGCCGTGATAGCCGTGGCCGCTCTTGCGTTCGGTGCGGGCCAGGGCGTATTCCTCCTGCGTCCGCGGATGCAGGAAGACCGGAAAATCCTTTCCCACCGGCCGGAAGCCCTGGGCCAACATGGCTTCCGGGGTGGCGCCGACGACCACGTAGTCGCGGTCGAAGTTGGGGCGCCCGAGCAGTTCGTCGCGGACGGCGCCGCCGACGACGTAGATCTGCATCGGGCTAATCGCTAATCAACGGCCGGCGCGGAAGCGGAAGCTGTCGAGCTTGCCCTTCGGCGTGTTGCGGGCGACGTAGGTCGGCGCAATGGCTTCGAGTGCGGTCGGCTGCCAGTTGGCCGGCGGGTTGCAACCGCCGTCGCAGACGCTGTCCACCTGCATCGAACGCAGGTTGTCCGGCGACATCAGCGGCTTCGGCGCCAGCCACATCAGGCCGGCCTGCAGGTAGGCCCAGCCTTCGGAGAGAGCGATGATCTTTGCCGTGCTGCCGGTCAGTCTGGCGGTGTATTCGACCAGTTCACGCAAGGTGTAGACGGTCGGGCCGACCAGGTCGTAGGCCTGGCCGAAAGTATTCACATCGCTCAGGCTGTCGACGAAGGCGTCGGCGACGTCGGCCGCCCAGACCGGCTGGAAGCGGGCATGGCCGAAGCCGAGCGGGAAGATCGGGGCCTTCTTGAGGACGCTGGCGAAGGTGCTGAGGAAAGAATCGCCGAGACCGAAGATGACCGAGGGGCGGAAGATGGTGACATCGAGGTCGCCCTTGGCGGCAAGCACGACGGCTTCGCCGTCGCCCTTGGAGGCGAGGTATTCGGACGGGGCCTTGGGGTCGGCCTTGAGGGCGCTCATGTGCACCAGGCGGCGAATGCCGGTGGCCTTGCAGGCAGCGACGATCTTCTTCGGCAGTTCGACGTGGGCTTCGGCGAAGTCGCGGCTGTAAGGGAACTGCACGTCGCGGCTGTGCAGGATGCCGACCAGGTTGATCACGGCATCGTGACCGCGCATCAGTTCAGTCAGGGTTTCCTGGCAGTTGATGTCGGTTTCCGGCATTTCGACGCCAGGCTGCATGATCAGGGCCTTGGTGCGTTCGCGGCGGCGGGTCGGCACGGTGACCTCGATGCCGCGCTGCGACAGGCGATTGACGATGTAGGTACCGATGTAACCGCTACCCCCCAGCAGCAAGACCTTCTTGATATCCATCTCGAACCCCGGAAACTTGTTTCGTAAAACCCGGATTTTAAGGCAATTAGGCGCTTTTCGGGCGCCCTTGTCGTGCCTGCCTTGCCTACGTGGTGGTCCGGGGCGTCAAGGCGCGGGCCGCTGCTGTTTCGAATAGCGATTCGACCCGGCAGATGCGGGCGCTGCCGTCGCGTAACATGCCCTCCAGTCGGGCAGGGTGTACGGCCAGGGCAAGCTCATGTGCCGGATTGCAGAGCAAGGCGCGCTGGCTGATCGGGCTGAACTGGCAAAGCATGAGGGGTGGGTTGGCCGTCTCGTCGACAGTGATGTCCAGCCAGTCGCCGGGCTTGAGCGGAAGCGGCCGCGACGGGGGCGGACGATAGCCGGCGAAATCGAGGCTGCGCAGGCACCGTACGCCGGAGCTCACCTCGCCGTCGCTGGGCCTGTCGTCGCCGCGCTGGAGGTTGTCGACAGCGAGGGACGGTTTGGTCTCCGGGGGCGTGGCGTTGGCAGGCGCCGGCCGCATGGCCCGGGTTTGCAGCGCGAAACAGGCGTCGAGGAAGTCTTCCTGGGCAGCGGCATCGAGGCCGATGCGCTCCATGCCAGCCTTGAGCTGCTTGAGGATTTCCGGCAGGCGCCGGGCGAGATTGGCGCGACCTTCGGGGTCGGCCTTGGGCTGGAAGGTCCAGAGCAATTCCCTGACTGCATCGAGATTGGCTTCCCAAGCCCCACCTTGCGGGCCCTGTTCCAGCCACAGAATATGCAGGAGCCGGCGCCAGGATTGGTCGAGGAAGCTGCGGACCGCCACAGGCAGATCGGGAGCGATCAGCGGATCGAGCCGCGCCCGGGTTGCTGCAACGGCCTGGTCGCGCCGGTCGAGTTGCGCCAGCAGTGGCAAATAGTCATCGCTGCCACGGATGATTCTGGCCCGGTGCTCTGCGCCGGCAGCTTCCACCGCCTCGCAGGCGCGCACGAAAACGAAGGGGTCGCCCGCGAAAGCGGTGCGTAGCTCGGCGGCGATCGCGGCTAGTCGAACACAGAGCGGGTGCTGCGGCGGAACGTCTTGCGGCAGGCCGCGCATAGCCTCGCCCATGTTGTCGAGTACGCGGCGGGCGGGGTGGGCCGGATCGGTGAAAAAGACCGGATCCTGCATCGCGACCTTGAGTAGCGTGATCTGCAGACTGGCGATGATGCTTTTCAGTGCATCCGGCCAGGCCGGATCGGCGAGGATGGTGTCGAAGATCAGGGCCAGGGTATCGACCACCACGGCTTCCGGCGCATGCGCCGGTAAGCCGAGTGCATCCGCGTCGAGGCGGGGCCGAATTGCTTCAGGCTGCGCGGTTTCACCGGCGAACAAGCCCGGAATCAGGCTTTCCAGGCTGTTCGAGCGGGCCGGTTCGAAGGTGGGTGGCGGTTGCCGGTCGATCTCGTCGAGCCGCTGCAGCAGGCGTTCGGTGACGGCCTGATTGAGCAGAACGGCGGCCGAACCTGCCGGGTTGCTGGCAGGGGCGCCTGATCCGGCCAATGCGGCTGCGGCTGGTGGGGCCGCCGGCACCTGGGCCGCCAGCGACTGTTGCAGCGCCAGCAGCAGATTGCCGGCAGGTGGCACGGCGGTGGCCTCGGGCGGCGTCTTGCGGCTGCTTTCCTGAGCGGTGACGATGCTTGGCTGCGCCGCATCGACGCCGGATTTGTCGAGAAAATCGTTGATCGTCGCGTAAAGCGCCGGCAGATGGGCTAAAAGATGCCCTTCCAGCTTGTCGACGAGATCCAGTTTCTTGTCGAGCGCCATGCTGCCGGCGGCTGCGAACATCTCCGCAAAACCCAGGCGGATACCACCGGGGCCAACCGGATTGCTTGCCTTGGGCAGATCGGGCCGATGCAGCAGCGTGATGAAACGTAGCTGGGTCTTCCACAGATTGCCGGCCGTGCTGTCGAGCAGGCGTGCTGTCAGGTTGTCGAGGCGAATCTCCAGTTCGAGCTCGTCATGACCGACCAGGGTGATGCGGGAGGAGGTCAGGCCATCGGCCTGTTCCTCGAAACTGCCGCGCTGCCGGCTTGCTGCGATTTCGTCGAACCACTCGCCGGCACCTTGCTGGATGGCCTGGAGAGCAGGTGCCGAGAGCGCCCCGCTGGCCGCAAGCAGATTGCCGAGCTGGCTCAGGTAAAGGCTGCGGCAGTCGCGCAGGGTTTCGTAACGGTCGGGACTGGGTGTCGTCATGGATTCAGGGCAGATCGGCGTCCTTTAAGGCCTCGCTACTCCGTGCGCCGACGGTCCCCAGGCGATTTTTCAGCGAATCCGGTTTGCCGTTGAACAGGACGGAGTAATAAACCGCATTGCTCATCACCTTCTTGACGTAGTCGCGCGTTTCGCTGAACGGAATGGTTTCAGCGTAGATGGCGCCTTCCAGAGGCCGATCGGCACGCCACTTCTTGGCCCGGCCGGGGCCGGCGTTGTAGGCGGCGGAGGCCAGCACCGGGTGGTTGTCGAGGTTTTCCATGACCATGCGCATGTAGCTGGTGCCGAGCAGGACGTTGGTCTCGGTGTCGTTGACGCGGGCATGGTTGTAGTCGCGCAGACCGATCTTCTTGGCCACCCACTTTGCGGTGCCCGGCATCAGTTGCATCAGGCCGGAGGCACCGACATTCGACTTGGCGCTGGTGATGAAGCGGCTTTCCTGTCGCATCAGGCCGTAAACCCAGGCATCGTCGAGTGACTGGTTCTGGGCGGCCGGCCGGACCTGGTCGCCATAGGGGGCGAGGAAGCGCAGGCTGTAGTCGTGCTCGTTGCGCGTACGGTCGGCGGTATTGATGGCACGGTCCCAGATCTGGTTGCTCTTGGCCAGGTTGGCGGCGGCCAGCAGTTCGCGGTCGTTCATGCCGCGCAGGGACCAGTTCCATTCCCGGACGGCCTCGGTGCGCATTTCCAGCCGGAAGAAGGCCATGGCACGGCGGATACTCGTATTCTCGCGGGCGAGCTTCTGTTCTTCCGCAGTCGGAGCGGCTGCACGTGGCGGCGCCATGATGGCGCGGCCGAGTTCCTCGTCGGCCAGGTTGCCGTAGAAATTGGGTTGGCCGGCGATTTTCTCGAACAGCGCGTCGGCTTCCGTCGTCCGGCCCCCGGCCTTGAGCGAGCGGCCGAGCCAGTAGGTCCATTCAGGCAGCGCGGCGAGTGCCGGCGGCATGGCCTGGATGGTGTCGCGGACGACGCCCCACTCCTGGGCGCGGAGCGCGGCGCGTACCTTCCACTGATAGGCGTCGTCGGAGAGTGGCGCCTTGCCGGTGCCGGCGAACCAGGTCACGGCTTCCGCCATATGCTTTTTGGCCGCCTGCAGGCCGATCTGGCCCCAGGCCCACTGGCGTTCGGAATCGTGCAGCCGGCCCTTGATTTTCTCCAGTTCGTCGGCAGCAGCGCGCGGGTCGTTGGCGGCGATGCGCTGGATGGCGATCGCGGCGAGCTCGCGCCCGGCCCGGCTGCTTGCCCAATTGCCCGGCTGGCGAACGAGGTAGCCCATGCCGCTGTTGATCGCGCTGTCGAAGCTGCGGAAATCGGGCATCTGGCTGTCGGGCAGGTAATTCAGCGTCGTCTTGGCCTGGCCCGGGCGATTCGCTTCAATCTGGCGGCGGGCACGTGCCCAGACATCGTCGGGGCTCAGGCGCTGGCTGGCGACCAGGGCATCGAGCACCGGGCGGCAAGCCTCGGGCGGTTCGAGCATGGTCAGCCAAAGTTTTTCCGCCTCGTCGATCACCGTGCGGTCGCTACGGGCAAGCCGCGCTTGCTGGCCGAAGCAGGCGACATCCGGTTCGGGCGCGATCATCTTCGGCGATTCGGCATCAACCTCGCTCCACAGGGCGCGCTTGCCGAGCCAGCGTATCCAGTCGGCCCGCAGCTTCTCGGCGACGTAGGATTTCTCGTTACGTTCGAGAAAGTCGCGGATACCCGCGTAGTCGCCCTGGTCGAAGTTCATGCGCAGCCGGTAGTTTTCGACGTAGGGAGCCAGTTCGTGGTTGCCGATCTGGCCGGCTGCACGTTCGAGCTTGTTGCGGTCGCCGGCACGGAAGGCATCGCGGGCGTAGAGGAAAGCGGTATCGCGGCTGTCCTGGGCAAGGACGGGGAAGCTCAGGACGATGCCGAGGACGAGGAGGCGAAACTTCATGCTAGATTAGGCTGATGATGCAATCGAGCGAGGATAACACGGCCCGGCGACGGGCGTTGCGGCGCGAAATGCCCGCCCGGCGGGCCTTGCTGGACGATGCCGCGCATGCCGACCTGTCGGCGCGGATCGTGGCGCACCTGCAAAATTTTTTGCCGGCACCGCAGGTCGTCGCCTTCTGCTGGCCGATCAAACATGAGCCCGATGTGCGGGCGATCGTGGGCCACTGGCGCCAAAGCGGCACCCGCGCCGCACTGCCGGTCGTCGTGGCTGAAAACAGCCCCCTCGCCTTTCGCGAATGGTGTGCCGAAACGCCGCTCGAACCCGATCGTTACGGCATTCCGACCCCGATGGCAGGCGACTGGCTGGTGCCCGACCTGATCCTGCTGCCGCTCAACGGTTTCGACGCGGCAGGCTACCGTCTGGGCTACGGCGGGGGCTATTTCGATCGTACGCTGGCGGCGCTTTCGCCGCGTCCGCTGGCGGTTGGCATCGGTTTCGAGATCAACCGCGTGGACAGCATCCGCCCGGAGGCGCATGACCAGCGCCTCGACTGGATCGTGACCGAAGCCGGCGCTTTCAGGCCTGTAGGCGCCTGAGACCCCAGACGCCGAGGGCGAAGCAGAGCGCCACCAAGCCGCCGAGCACGGCCTGGCGCAGGTCGTAGAGCCCGGTGCGCAGGGCCAGTTCGAGGGCATAGCCGTGGTGCAGCGCGAGCAGCATGGAACCGATGGCCATGGCCAGCCAAGCCCGCCGTGCACTGGCCGTCTGTTCCTGCCGCAGGAAGAGTTCGACAGCCAGACCGGAAGCAAGCGACTGACCGAGCAAGGCGGCGACCAGCGACCAAATACTGAGGGTGTACGGGTTCATGCCGCCGCGCAGCCCAGGGCGAAACGGCGCAGGGCCTCTTCCAGCGTGCCCCGTGTGCAGCCGAAATTCAGACGCAACCAGCCCGGGCAACCGAAATCCGCACCATCCGACAGGCCCAGGCCGTGTGCCTCGAAATGCGCCGCCGGCTTGGCCAGGTCGAGGGCGCGCACGTCGATCCAGGCCAGGTAGGTGGCTTCGACATGCGTCATGCCAACCCGGGGAATGGCGGCGACCGCCGCCTCCACCCGATCGCGGTTGCCGGCCAGGTAGGCGATTAGCTCGCGATGCCAATCGGAGCAGTCGCGGTAGGCCGCCTCGCAGGCGGCCAGGCCAAGCACATTCACATGCGGCACGATGCCGTCCATGGCATGCAGGAAACGGCGGCGCAGCGCGGCGTCTGGGATTACCGCGAAGGCGCAACCGAGGCCAGGAATGTTGAAGGTCTTCGAGGGCGCCATCAGTGTGATGCTGCGCTTGGCGGCTTCCGGCGAGAGGCTGGCGAAGGGGATGTGGCGTCGGTCGGCGTCGAGGATCAGGCCGCAGTGGATTTCGTCGGAACAGACGATGAGATCGTTGCGTTCGGCGAAGGCGGCGAGTTCGTCGAGTTCCTCACGGTTCCAGCAGCGCCCGACGGGGTTGTGCGGGTGGCAGAGCAGGAAGAGCCGGGTTGCCGCCGAGCAGGCCGCCTGCATCGCCGGCATGTCCCACTGCCACTGACCGTCGCGGCAAGCCAGCTCGACCCGATGTAGTTCGCGTCCGGAAAAGCGTGGCGCCGAGAGAAACGGCGGGTAGATCGGCGTCGCAGTCAGAACATCGCCATCAACCGCCCGGCAGGCGACGTTGAGGCCGGTAACCAGGCCCGGCAGCCAGACGATCCATTCCGCTTCAATGCTCCAGCTGTATTCGCTTGCCAGGTGAGCAAGCACTGACTCCGTGAGCGAGGGCCAGGGATGGCCATAGCCGAAGACGCCGTGTCCGATCCGCTCGTTGAGTGTCGCGACGACGGCCGGCGGCGCGGCGAAATCCATGTCCGCCACCCAGAGCGGCAGGACGTCGCGACCGGCGTACTTGCCCCACTTGATGGAGTCGGAGTTACGCCGGTCGATGGGCTGGTCGAAGCCGCTCACACTTCCAGATGCTGGTAAAGGGCGGTGGACAGGTAGCGTTCGCCGAAGGACGGAATGATCACGACGATCAGCTTGCCGGCATTCTCCGGCCGTTTCGCCAGTTCGAGCGCGGCCCAGGTCGCGGCACCGGAGGAGATGCCGACCAGCAGGCCCTCTTCCGTCGCCATCTGACGGGCGGTAGCGAAGGCGTTGTCGTTGGTGACGCGGATCACCTCGTCGTAGACGCCGGTGTTGAGCACGGCCGGCACGAAGCCGGCACCAATGCCCTGGATCGGATGCGGGCCCTTCTGGCCGCCGGACAGCACCGGCGAGGCATCGGGCTCGATGGCGACGATTTTCACGCCGGGCTTGCGTGCCTTGAGCACTTCGCCAACGCCGGTCACCGTGCCGCCGGTGCCGACTCCCGAAACGACGATGTCGACCTGGCCGTCGGTGTCGCGCCAGATTTCCTCGGCCGTGGTGTTGCGGTGGATTTCCGGGTTGGCCGGGTTTTCGAACTGTTGCGGGATGAAGTACTTCGGATCGGCGTCAGCCAGCGCCTTGGCCTTGGCGATGGCGCCGCCCATGCCCTCGGGGCCCGGGGTCAGGATCAGCTCGGCACCGTAGGCCTTGAGCAGCAGCTTGCGCTCACGGCTCATCGTTTCCGGCATGACGAAGGCGGCCTTGATGCCGCGTGCGGCGCAGACCATGGCGAGGCCGATGCCGGTGTTGCCGGAAGTCGGTTCGAGCACCACGGTGTCGGGGCCGATCTTGCCCGCAGCGATGGCGGCGTCGAGCATGGCAACGGCGATGCGATCCTTGACGCTGTGGCCGGGATTGAAGAATTCCAGCTTGGCGACGACGGTGGCGCCGCAGCCGGCGGTGAGGCGGTTGAGCTTGACCAGCGGCGTGTTGCCGACCAGTTCGGTAACGTTGTTGGCGATTTTCATGAGCGTGATCCAGATGGGGTGGGTGAATTGTAGGCGACTCCATCCCGCTTGTGGGTTGGTCGGCAGTCCGGCTGCGGCAAGCCGAACAACTCTCCGATGCCGAAGCGGGCGCCGGCGGCTCGGGCCGCCTCCAGGTCGCGGCCGGTTTCGATGGCATTGTGTTGAACGACGATCTCCAGTTGGCGGGCGGCTTCATACAGTTCGGGCGCGGCGTCAGCCGACAGTTGCAGCATGTCCGGGCGCAGTGTCGGCAAGACTGTGGTGGCCGTTTGTGCTGTCAGGTTTTTCAGTGCCAATTGGTAGCCGCGCTGGCGATAGTTGTTGAGTGCCTCTTCCCAATGGGGCGTCTGGCCGAAATCGTGGGCATCGATGACGAGTACGATGTCCTCCGGGGCGAGTCCGCAACGCTTGAGAATGGCCTCATAGACCAGGCCGTGCTGACTCTGTACGGCGCGCAAATGGCGCGGATGCACCGGCAATTGCAGATGGCCGCCGGCATATCGGCGCTGGGCGAGAAAGTTGAGGGCGTGCAAGGTCCGGTTCAGGCGATCGAAATGAACGACGGCTTCCGCCGTCCGGTGGCGGGCATAGGCCTGCTCGATGCTGAGCGGGTGGCCATCGTCGAGCTGCGCACTGAGCCGCGCCCGATGCCCGATCACCTGTCCCTGGCGCAGGTCGACTACCGGCTGGAACAAGGATTCCAGGCGCAAGCCATCATGCCAGGCCGACACCCGTTCTCCAGCCGGGTAGAGGGTGCTGTCGCCGGCATTGTCGGCGGCATTGAAATAGCGGATCAGGTCGGTCAGTGGCACGGCCAGCTCCTAGTTGCGTTGCCCGGCATCGGCACTTGGGCCGCCAATGCGGGGTGCGGCGGCCAAGCCGGAAAACAGGCCAAATGTGCGCATGCAGGACTCCAGTCATTGCGAATGAATTTGCGATGAGGCGAGTCTAGGGGCGTCCGGTTATTCTGGGAAAGAATGAATTTTTACAAAAATATAGCGGATATGAATTAAGGCGCCGGCCGATGCTGGCGCGAATATCCGGAGAGGCGCATTAAGCTGGCTTCGAAGTGAGCTTGGGCAATGGCTTCGGGTCGCCAGCCCTTAATGAGGCCTGGAGAATTGTTCGGAGTGCCGCTGCTCGGTATAAGCCTCTTGGCGCTCCGAGGTGCTGCGTACTGGGGCCAGATGAGCTGGCCGAGTTACCCCATGCAATTTAATGTCATGGGGTAAATTTTGAATCAGCCCAAAAACAGCTTGTACGCCGGGTTCTGGCTCTCGTCCCAGTGGGCGTAGCCGAGGTTCTTGAGGAATGCCTTGAACTCGCCCATTTCACCCGGCGGTACCTGCATGCCGACCAGCACGCGGCCGTAGTCGGCGCCGTGGTTGCGGTAGTGAAAGAGGCTGATGTTCCAGCCGGCGCTCATCTGGGTCAGGAAGTTCATCAGGGCGCCCGGTTTTTCGGGGAACTCGAAGCGGTAGAGCAATTCCTGCATGCCCTTTTCGCAAACCGCGGCGGCGTGGCCGCCGACCATGTGGCGAATGTGATTCTTCGCCATTTCGTCATCGGTCAGGTCAAGCGTCGGGTAGCCGTGTTTTTGCAGACTGTCGACCAGCTTGAGTGATTCCTTGCGCTCGCTGACCTGGACGCCGACGAAGACATGGGCTTCGGCCGCTGTGTGGTAGCGGTAGTTGAACTCGGTGACGTTGCGCTTGCCGATCAGCGAGAGGAATTTTTTGTAGGCGCCCGGCTTCTCGGGCAGCGTGACGGCGAAGACCGCCTCGCGCTGTTCGCCGAACTCGGAGCGCTCGGCGACGAAGCGCAGGCGGTCGAAGTTCATGTTGGCGCCGGAGGTCACCGCCACCAGATTCTTGTCCTTGAGCTTGTGCTGGCGGGCGTATTCCTTAGCGCCGGCGACGGCCAGCGCGCCCGAGGGTTCGAGGATGGAGCGGGTGTCCTCGAAGACATCCTTGATCGCGGCGCAGATGGCGTCGGTATCGACCAGGATGACTTCGTCGAGATATTCCTTGCAGAGACGGAAGGTTTCCTCGCCGACGAACTTGACGGCGGTGCCGTCGGCGAACAGGCCGACCTGGTCGAGGCGGACGCGGTGGCCCTTGGCCAGCGACTGCTTCATGGCGTCGGCGTCGAAAGTCTCAACGCCGATCACCTTGATTTCCGGACGCAGGCGCTTGATGTAGGCGGCCACGCCGGCAGCCAGGCCGCCGCCGCCGATGGCGCAGAAGACGGCAGTGATCGGGCCATTGTGGCGCGAGTGCTGACGTAGGATTTCCAGGGCCACGGTGCCCTGGCCGGCGATCACGTCCGGATCGTCGAAGGGGTGAACGAAGGTCAGCTTCTCTGATTTTTCGAGTTCGACGGCGTGGGCATAGGCTTCGTCGAAGGAGTCGCCATGCAGCACGACTTCGCCGCCGCGCGACTTGACCGCATCGATCTTGATGCCCGGGGTCGAGGTCGGCATGACGATGACCGCGCGGCAACCGAGCTTGCTGGCTGAGAGGGCGACGCCCTGGGCATGGTTGCCGGCCGAGGCGCAAATGACGCCGCGCTTGAGCTTCTCCGCCGAGAGATTGGCGATCTTGTTGTAGGCGCCGCGCAGCTTGAAGGAGAACACCGGTTGCATGTCCTCGCGCTTGAGAATGATCTTGTTGCCGACCCGGGCGGAAAGGTTGCCGGCCAGTTCGAGCGGCGTCTCGATGGCGACGTCGTAGACCTGGGCGTTGAGAACTTTTTCGAGGTAATCCGGATGCATGGCGAGGGCGCTGGGGGTAAAGAGGCGATTCTACGGCCCCGGCAGCCAAACGTCACGGCGGAATGCGGGTTTGGCCGACGTTCAGGCGGCGGGTAGCGCTGGCAAAGGTTCCGGTTTGTGGCGTACGAAGCCCTGGGCGTAGTCGACGCCGATTTCCTGCACGGCCTGATCGACCGCTTCATTGCAGACGTATTCGGCAATCGTGGTCAGGCCGTGCACACGGGCCAACTGCACGATGGCCTCGACCACCGCCCGGTCGGATGGGTCCTGGTCAATGTTCTTGACGAACATGCCGTCGATTTTCAAGTAATCGACCTTGAAGCGCTTCAGGTAACCGAAGGAGGAAAGCCCACTGCCGAAGTCGTCGAGCGCCAGCGTCGCGCCGATGGCATGCATCTGGTCGATGAAGGCGAGCGCCGGTTCGACGTTGGCCACGGCGCAGCTTTCGGTGATCTCGAAACAGAGCATGGCCGGGTCGATGCCATGCTGCTCGATCTGTTGCCGGACGAAGGCGGGAAAATCGGCCAGGCCAAGGCTGGCACCGGACACATTGACGGCAAGGTGGGCAAAGGGGAAGACCTGTTCCGATTTTCCCCATCCGGCGAGGTAGCGACAGACATTCTCGACCACCCAGCGGTCGATGTAGGGCATCAAGTTGTAGCGTTCGGCGGTCGCGATGAAGCGGCTCGGTGAGTTGATCTTGCCGAGCGGGTCGGCGAGGCGCAGCAGAATTTCGGCGGTTACGGGCAGGCCCGCCTTGAGTGGCTCCAGGCGCTGGTGGAAGAGCATGAAGCGGCCTTCCGCAAGGGCTGCCGTGACCTGCGGCATGGTCCGGAAATCCTCGCTGCGCTGGCGATACCATTCGTCGCTTGGGGTATAGACCTCGACCCGGTTGCGACCATGCTCCTTGGCCGCGTAGCAGGCGGTATCGGCGGCGATCAGCAGGTCGGTGACGTTCATCATGTCCGGCCCGGAACGGACGATGCCGATCGAGGCACCGAGGCGGAAGCTGCGGCCTTCCCATGAAAACGGGAAGGCGCAGATTTCCTCGATCAGCTGGCCGGCCCGGCGTACGGCTTCGCTTGGCTGGCAATCGCGCATCGCGATACCGAACTCGTCACCGCCCAGGCGGGCCAGGAAACCGTAGGGGAAGCGCTGTTCGATCATGCCGGTCAGATCGATCAGCAATTCGTCGCCGGCAGCATGGCCGCAGGTGTCGTTGACCACCTTGAACTGGTCTAGATCGAGGTAAAGCATGGTCAACGGATTGTCCGCCAGACCAGGGTCGGCGAGCATTTCCTGTAGATGGGCTTCGAAGGCACGCCGGTTGTAGAGTCCGGTCAGCGAGTCGTGACTGGCCTGGTGCGAGAGGTCGGCGATGCGGCTGCGCACGGCGTCGGTCATGCTGTTGAAGTTCTGGGCGAGTACCGCAACCTCGTCTTCCCCCTTGATTTCCATGCGCTCTTCGTAATGACCCTGGGCGACATTGATGCTGGCCTCGGCCAGGGTCACCAGATGACGGGTCAGCAGGTAGCCGATGGCCGAGAGCAGGACGAGCGAGAGAATGATTTCGGCCAGGGCGATCAGGCTGCTCTGCACGAGCAGTTCGCCCGACGCCTGGTCCATGAAGGCGGTCGACATGCCGTAATGGACATGACCATAGGTCTGCCCGAGGTAGTCGACGGCGAAGCGGACATCGCGAACCTGCCCGGTGTTGCGGTTGACCAGCGGCAGCGCCTGCTCCGGCGGCCAGCCGGACGAGGCGAGGATGCGGCCATCCGGATCGGTGACCGCGAGATAGGTGATGTCCTTCGCCTTTCGCCAGCCATCGAGGATGTCGCGCAAGGTGGCGTAGTCACGCGACGCGAGTGGGACGGCCACGGCGGTCTTGTAGGCAAGCTCGACCGCCTGGATGCGAGCATCGAGTTGTGCCGACAGGTGGTGTTCGATCAGGCGCACGCTGTTACTCACCAGCAGCGCGAGCATCAAGGCCTCGACGACGAGGCTTGCCAGCAGGAGCTTGGCCCGGAGCGAGCGTTTGATCTTCAAGATCATGCGCTATGGGCGAGCAGGCTGCGGGTCAGTTCGACGTAGGGCGCCAGTGCCGCCAGATCGGCAGGCGTGATCTCGTTGTAGCCTTCGTATCCGGTTTCGCGGAAAAATGCCTGCCCCTCCGGCGTTTTGTCGAAGCGCAGGAGCGCAGCCCGAATGCGGGTGATTTCCGCCTTGCCGAGGCGGTTGTGGGCCATTGTCATCAGGTGGGGAACCCGGACATCGATCGGCATGATCGTCACTTTCGCGCGCACATCCTCAGGCACTTGGCGCAAGGGCGTGTGGGTCGTGATCGCGGCATCGAGTTCGCCGACGGCGACCGCAGCGA
This sequence comes from Dechloromonas sp., assembly GCA_016791065.1. Classification (GTDB taxonomy): domain Bacteria; phylum Pseudomonadota; class Gammaproteobacteria; order Burkholderiales; family Rhodocyclaceae; genus Azonexus. The sequence goes on from JAEUOD010000019.1 coordinate 26,065, forward strand.
CGGCGGCCCCGTGGGTGGTGCGTTCGAACAACTGGTAGTCCCGGCCCATGCGCAGATCATGGTCGAGCAGCCACTTGACGCCACCGATCGATGAAATCGACAGGCGACTCGAGAGCCCGATGCGCTTGCCCCTGAGATCGTCAATCGAACGAATCCCGCTGCTCGGACGGACGACGAAGACCGGTTGCAGTGTCGCCGTGTAGCGGACCAGTCCCGTCTGTTCCTTCTGCAAGCTCATGACGCCGAAATGCGGCCCGGTGATCGCCAGGTCGTAACTGCCGGACAGGGATGCGTTGAGGAAGCTGAAGTAATCGGCTGCGGTGTAAAGTTCGACCGGACGCCCGAGCGTGTTTTGCAGGTACAGCCGCAATGGCTGGTGCGTCTTGAACAGCGCCAGGGTCGAATTGAAGGGCATGATGCCGAGGCGCAACGGATTCGATTCCGCCGCCTCGGCTCCCGTGAGCGATGTCAATGGCAGGATGCCAAGGAGTTTGATCAGCTGACGCCGGTGCATGATTTGGAACTTATGACCAAAGTCATACTCTACTCCACCCTCGAAATATATGGCGAACATTCGCCGTCGACCACGGTCGAAACCTCGCTCAGGGACGACGCCTGCCTTTCCGTACGCTAAAATCCCTCCTTTAATGCTCCCGATTCTGGTCACCTCATGACTGCCCGCCTGCGCGAAATTCCGTACAACTACACGTCGTTTTCCGATCGCGAGATCGCCATCCGCCTGCTTGGCGCGGAGAACTGGGCGGTCCTCGACGAACTGCGTAGCGAGCGCGTCACCGGCCGTTCGGCCCGCATGCTCTACGAAGTGCTCGGCGACATCTGGGTCGTCCAGCGCAATCCCTATCTCGAAGACGACCTGCTCGACAACCGCGAGCGCCGCGATGCGCTGGTCAATGCCCTGCGCCACCGGCTCAAGGAGGTCGAGAAGCGGCGCGCCGAAAGCGAGCAGGAAGACCCAGAACGGGCCGCCAAGGTCAAGCGCCTGGTTGAGGCCGCACAGCGCGCGGTGGACCGGTTTGCCGAGCATTTCGGCACGACCATCGATCTGCGCCGCAAGGTCCTGAAGTACCTCGGCAAGCATACCCGCCGCGACAACATTGCCTTCGATGGCCTGGCCCGTGTCTCGCACGTCACCGATGCTACCGACTGGCGCGTCGAATACCCCTTCGTCGTCCTCTATCCCGACACCGAGGAAGAGATCGGCCATCTCGTGCGCGGCTGTATCGAAGCCGGCCTGACCATCATCCCGCGCGGGGGCGGCACCGGCTACACCGGTGGCGCCGTGCCGCTGACGCCTTACTCGGCGGTGATCAACACCGAAAAGCTGATCGACATCGGTCCGGTCGAGGAACTGGTGCTGGCCGGTCATGAAACGCCGTACGCCACGATCCGCACCGGCGCCGGCGTCGTCACCGAGCGCGTCTCCGAAGCCGCTAGTGCGGCCGGCCGCGTCTTCGCCGTCGACCCGACATCGGCTTCCGCTTCCTGCATCGGCGGCAACATCGCCATGAACGCCGGTGGCAAAAAGGCCGTGCTGTGGGGTACCGCGCTCGACAATCTGGCCTGGTGGAAGATGGTCGATCCGGACGGCAACTGGCTCGAGGTCGAACGCGTCAATCACAACTACGGCAAGATCCACGAGCAGGAAAACGTCGAATTCCGCCTCAAGCGTTTCGACCCTTCCGGCAAGAAGCTGCTCGGCGAGGAAATCCTGACCATGCCGGGTGCCGCCTGCCGCAAGATTGGCCTGGGCAAGGATGTGACCGACAAGTTCCTCGGCGGCGTGCCGGGCGTGCAGAAGGAAGGCACCGACGGCATTATCGTTGCCGCTCGCTGGGTGCTGCACAAGATGCCGCCGGTAACGCGCACCGTTTGCCTGGAGTTCTTCGGCCAGGTGCGTGAAGCGGTGCCGGCCATCGTCGAGATCACCGACTACTTCAAGCCGGGCGGCGAGGGCCACGTCGCTGGCGTCCAGCTTGCCGGCCTCGAGCACCTCGACGAACGCTACGTCAAGGCGGTCGGTTATGCGACCAAGGCCAAGCGCCACGGCCGGCCGAAGATGGTCCTGATCGGCGACCTCGTCGGCCACGACGAAACCGCCGTGATGGCTGCCGCTTCAGCTGTCGTCCGGATGTGCAACGTGCGTGGTGCCGAGGGCTTCATCGCCGTCGATGGAGAGACGCGCAAGAAGTTCTGGCTCGACCGGTCGCGCACCGCCGCCATCTCGCGTCACACCAATGCCTTCAAGGTCAACGAGGACGTGGTTATCCCCTTGCCGCGCATGGGCGATTACTGCGACGGTATCGAACGCATCAACATCGAATTGTCGACGCAGAACAAGCTCGCTCTGTGCGATGCGCTCGCCGATTTTCTCAAGGGCGACCTGCCCCTGCATTCGGGCGATGCCAACCTCGACAAGAACGTGCTGATCGGCGACCGCCGCCAGGCCGCGCTCGATTACGTCGAAGCCGTGCGTCTGCGCTGGGAATGGCTGCTCGAAAATCTCGATCTACCGCTGGCCGAGGCCGAGACGCGCTTTGCTTCCTATGGTGTGGTGGCTGGCGAGTTGACCAACAAGGCAGCCAGTCCGAAGCTCTTCCACCGCCTTCAGGATTACTCGGTGCGCACTTCCTGGAAGCAGGAACTCAAGGCACGCCTGATCAAGATTTTCGACGGGGCGATGTATCGCCCCATCCTCGAGCGCATCGAGGCCATTCACAAGGAAACCCTGCGCGGCCGCGTCTTCGTTGCCCTGCACATGCATGCCGGCGACGGCAACGTGCATACCAACATCCCGGTCAATTCAGACAATTACGAGATGTTGCAGACGGCCAACAAGGCTGTCGAACGCATCATGCACCTGGCGCGTGGCCTCGACGGCGTGATTTCTGGCGAGCACGGCATCGGCATCACCAAGCTGGAATTCCTCACCGAGGATGAAATCGGTCCCTTCCGCGCCTACAAGCAGAAGGTCGATCCGCAGGGACATTTCAACAAGGGCAAGCTGATGCAGGGCGGCGACCTGACCAATGCCTACACGCCCTCCTTCAGCCTGCTTGGCACCGAGTCGCTGATCATGGAGCAGTCCGAGATCGGCAAGATTTCGGACATGGTCAAGGACTGCCTGCGTTGCGGCAAGTGCAAGCCGGTCTGCTCGACCCACGTGCCGCGTGCCAACCTGCTCTACAGTCCGCGTAACAAGATTCTCGCAACCTCGCTGCTGGTCGAGGCCTTCCTCTATGAGGAACAGACTCGACGTGGCATTTCGCTGAAACATTTCGACGAATTCAACGATGTCGCCGACCACTGTACGGTCTGCCATCGCTGCGTGAAGCCCTGCCCGGTCGATATCGACTTTGGCGATGTTTCGGTCGCCATGCGCAACTTCCTGCGCAAGCAGGAGAAGAAGCGCTTCAGCCCCGGCACCTTTGCGGCAATGACTTATCTCAACCTGAAGGATCCGGCGACCATCAAGCTGATGCGCTTCGGTATGATGGAATTCGGCTTCAAGGCCCAGCGTCTTGCCCACAAGGCAGCCAAGGCGCTCGGCTTGGTTCAGGAGAGCCGCAAGCATCCGCCGGCGACGCTTGGCGCGCCGACGGTCAAGACCCAGGTCATCCACTTCCTCCACCGGCCGATGCCGGGCAACCTGCCCAAGCGCACGTCGCGCGGTCTGCTCGACATCGAGGACGACAAGGTCATCCCGGTCATTCGTAACCCGAAGAAGACGACCGAGGAATCGGATGCCGTCTTCTACTTCCCGGGCTGCGGCTCCGAACGCCTGTTCTCGCAGGTCGGCCTGGCGACGCAGGCGATGCTCTACGAAGTCGGCGCCACCACCGTGCTGCCGCCCGGCTATCTGTGCTGCGGCTATCCGCAGACCTCGTCGGGCGACGAGGACAAGGGCCAGAAGATCACCACCGAGAACCGCGTGCTCTTCCACCGGGTCGCCAATACGCTGAATTACCTCGATATCAAGACGGTGATCGTGTCTTGTGGCACCTGCATGGATCAGTTGCAGAAGTACCAGTTCGAAAAGATCTTCCCGGGCTGCCGCCTGCTCGACATCCACGAATACCTCATGGAAAGGGCGTCAAACTCGACGGCGTCAGCGGCACGCGCTACATGTATCACGACCCCTGCCACACGCCGATGAAGGCCTACGCGCCGCTTGCCGTCACCAAGTCGCTGATGGGCCAGGAAGTGCCGCTGACCGACCGTTGCTGTGGCGATGCCGGTTCGTTCGCCTACTCGCGCCCGGATATCGCGACCCAGGTCAAGTTCCGCAAGCAGCAGGACATTGAACAGCGGGCCGAGAAACTGCGCGCCGACGGCTTCAAGGGCGATATTAAGATCCTGACCTCCTGCCCGGCCTGTCTGCAGGGCCTGTCGCGCTACGAAGACGATGCCGGCGGCACCCAGGCTGACTACATCGTGGTCGAACTGGCGAAGCATTTGCTCGGCGACAACTGGATGGCGGATTACGTCGGCAAAGCCAACAACGGCGGTATCGAGCGCGTCTTGCTCTGATTTGTCGGGTTTTTCGGCGAACGGCGTAAAACATCACGTTTTTACGCCGTCTTCCCTTGCGCGATCAGGAGGCTGGTGTAATCCTTGATAGTGTTACGGGAGCGTCAAAGTGAACAATCCGGTCCAATCCTGCGAGTTGTGCAGTCACCCCGGGGGCCGTCTCCTTTGGGAGTCGTCCGCCTGTCGGATCATCCGTGTCGATGATCCGAACTATCCCGGCTTTTGTCGTGTCATCTGGAATGCCCACTGTCGCGAGATGACCGATCTCGCCCCGGCCGAGCGTCATTACCTAATGTCCGTCGTTTTTGCCGTCGAGACGGTCGTTCGTCGCCTTTTCGCTCCCGACAAGATCAATCTGGCCAGCTTCGGCAACATGGTGCCGCATGTTCATTGGCACATCATTCCGCGCTGGGCGGATGACCGTCATTTCCCGGAGCCGGTCTGGGGCTCGGTGCAGCGGGACGGGGCGGCAGCGCGGCCATCGGTGACCGATGACATCCTGGCTCGGGCCCTGGCCGAGGAACTTGCAACGCTCACGCAGTGAGGCAGGCATCATGCATACGAACGATCCGGCAGCGCATCTGGTGATTCACGATCTCAAGGCTGGTGGCGACTATCTGGCGCATCTGGCCCTGGCCCAACCACCGGTGGCCGAACAGCAACTGCTCCGCTTTCTCGATGCCCTGCTCGCCTCGCCTCCCGATCCCGGCATCCTCCTGTCCTTACTTGAGCAGGCCAGGGCGCCGCTCGGTTTCGTCGAGGAGGAGATGGCAAGGCGTTACCACAACAAGCCGCTGCCGCTCAGCGAAGGGGAGGAAAACGCCTTTCAGCAGGTAAGCCTGGCCTGGCGCAAGATGGCCAAGGCCTACGCCCTGTGCGCCCGGCTGGAGAAGCCGGATGCCGACAATCCTGAGTATTCCGCGCTGATGGCTACCCTGCTCCAGCGCTGCATCTACTACACAGGGATGGTCATTCTCGAGCATTTCCGGGCCCGCCGGGAGTTGCCGCCAGGGCTCTGGCTCGACCTGCATGGATATTACGAAACCGCCGAGGAGTGGGGCGTTGCCTACACGCCGGTGCATGATGTCCTGGAGACTGCCCTGCAAGCGAGCAATTGTGCTTCGGCCTATGTCACCCTGCTCCTGCTCGATATCGCAAGTCCCTTCAGCAACAGTATCCGCAACCTCAACCTGATCCGCCGCTGGGCGGGCTTATGGTCGCCTCTGGTCTCGATCCACCTGATCGACAACGACCTCGATGTGCCGCCGTATGTGGTGGAGTTGATGAAGGATGTGCCTATGCATCCGAGTGCAGCGCTCGAGTCACTCAGCGGCGATGTCCGCTGGCTGGATACGACGCGTCTCGGCTTTCAGATCAACCATATGCTGAGCCAGTTGCGGCAGCGCATTACGCCGTCGCAACTCGGCCTCGGCGAGGAAACCTCCAACCACGTCATCCAGTTGCTCGAACACTTGCTGCGTCCCTGGACGCAGTCGGCTTCGGCCCGCCGTTTCCGGCGCTTCGACAGCAACGGGATCGCTCATGTCGCGGTCGGCTTCGAAGCGATGCATTTCTGCATTACGGGCAAGGAGTTCATCCAACCGGATGTAGCTAATGCTTATTCGCGTGGTGATTTCGATCAACTGTTCACCTTCCGGGATCGGGCTGATCCTGGTCAAGGCCTGACGATCCGACCCAAGCCCAGTTTCCCGGTCGACGAATGGTCGGTGATCAACCACTCGGCCAATGGGTTCCGTCTGGCCCGTAGCAGCGCCGGGCAACGTTTGCTGCACGGCCAACTGATGGTCGTTCGTCCGCACGATGGCGAGCATTTCATCCTGGCCCAGGCAACTTGGTTGATGCAGGAGGCCGCCGGCGGTCTGGTCGTCGGCGTCGCCACCCTGCCCGGCATGCCGATCGGGGTCGGCGTGCGTCCCGCAACGCCCCTGGGTGGTATAGCCGAGCGTTACGTCCGGGCATTTATCCTGCCGGCCGTACCGGCGATTAAGGAAGAGGGCTCGATCGTCCTGCCGGCCGGGCTCTATCAGGCCAGCCGAACGCTGGAGGTGGTCAGCGAGGAGGAAAACTGGCTGTTGCGCATGAATCACGTCTTGCAGCGCGGAACCGATTTCGACCGGGTCAGCTATATGGCCGTTTGATTCAGGCGCGCTAACGGACGGATGAGTGCGCTAAACTACGCCCCTCATCCGGAGGGACACCATGGCTGGCATTGATCGGGATACCCCGATACCGACTGAAATCAAGCTGCACCAGAAATCGCGTCTGCTTGAACTCGCCTACGAGAATGGCGAGCATTACACCCTCGATTTCGAATACTTGCGGGTCTATACCCCTTCCGCGGAGGCTCGCGGTCACGGGCCGGGGCAGGAAACCCTGCAGACCGGCAAGCGCAATGTGAGCATTGAACGCATCGAGCCGGTCGGTACCTATGCCGTTCGCCTCGTTTTTTCCGACGGACACGACAGCGGCCTCTATTCCTGGGATCTTCTTTACAACCTGGGCAAGCACCACGACGAACTGTGGGCCGAATACCTTAAGCAGATCGAGAGCCAGGGGCTGTCCCGCGATGTCGATACCACGTCCCGCCCGGCGGGCGGCAGTTGCAGCCATCACTGAATTATGAAAAACGATACGACCCATTTTGGCTTTGAAACGGTAGCCGAGCAGGAAAAGGCACGGCGTGTCGCTGATGTGTTCGACTCAGTCGCCAGCCGTTATGACCTGATGAACGACCTGATGTCGGGTGGCCTGCACCGGCTCTGGAAGGCCTTCACCATCCAGCGCAGTGGCGTCCGGGAGGGTTCGCGCGTGCTTGACGTCGCCGGCGGCACCGGCGACCTGTCGCTTGCTTTCGCCAAGAAGGTGGGCAAGATGGGGCAGGTCTGGCTGACCGATATCAACAACGCGATGCTGGCCCGTGGCAGGGACCGTCTGCTCGACAAAGGCTACATGCTGCCGGTTGCGCAGTGCGATGCCGAGAAACTGCCCTTCCCCGACGACTGGTTCGATTGCGTGACGGTTGCTTTCGGCTTGCGCAACATGACCCACAAAGATGCCGCCATCGCCGAAATGCGACGTGTGCTGCGTCCGGGGGGACGACTGCTGGTACTTGAGTTCTCGCAGATCTGGAAGCCGCTGGCTCCGATTTACGACTTTTATTCTTTCCAGGTCATCCCGCGTGTTGGCAAGATGGTGACCAACGACGCTGAAAGCTATCAGTATCTTTCGGAGTCTATCCGCATGCATCCCGGTCAGGAGGAACTCAAGGCCATGATGGAGCACGCCGGACTCGAAAGCGTGGAGTATTTCAACCTTGCTCTCGGTGTGGTCGCTTTACACCGCGGGTTCAAGTTCTAATCCAGCCGACACGATGGCTACGGGAATCGATCGCTTGATCTTCGCTGGCCTTAACCATCTGTTGCGCGGGGAAAGCTGGGCCAGCGAGCGTCTGCGCCCGCATGCCGGTGCCCTGGTCTTGATCGAGGGTGGATTGCTCAAATTGCGTTTGCGCATCGACGAGCACGGGTTGCTGCTTCCCGGGGACAGTGAGCGCGAGCCGGATGTCCGACTCAGCTTGCCGGACGATGCTCCCGCTCGTTTCGTGATGAACCGCGATAGCCTGTTTTCATCCGTCAAACTATCGGGGGCTGTCGATGTTGCCGAAAGTCTGGCTTTCGTTTTTCGCAATCTCAAATGGGATGTCGAGGCCGATCTTGCTGGATTGATCGGCGATATTCCAGCCCATCGCGTGGTGGCTTTAGGCGCGAAGATCGGTGAGGAAAGCCAATTGGCACTGCGCAAGTTCGGGGAAAACCTTGCAGAATACGCCAGCGAGGATTCACCCTTGCTTTGCCCAAGACGCGAAATTGAGGCTTTTGGCCGTGCGGTCGACATCTTGAGGGATGATGCAGCGCGGCTGGAAAAAAAGATCAGCCGACTCTAAGCATCGTTTAGTTCGGCTACAAAAATAAAAAAGGGCAGCCGAAGCTGCCCTTTTTGGCTTTCGCATCCCGAGATCAGTGCACAGCCTTGCGCAAACGCTGGATGGTTTGCAGCTGAGCAATCGCTTCGGCAAGTTCGGCTTCCGCTGTTGCGTAGTCCACTTCCGCCTTGCGATTGGCCAGGGCTTCTTCAGCGCGCTTCTTGGCTTCGAGTGCCTTGGCTTCGTCCAGATCATGAGCACGGATGGCCGTATCGGCCAGAACCGTGATCATGTCGGGTTGAACTTCAAGCATGCCACCAGAGACGTAGACCAATTCGAAGTCGGCCTGATCCGCCACTTTCAGGCGGATCGTGCCCGGCTTGATGCGGGTCAGCAGCGGGGTATGTCGCGGCAGAATGCCGAGTTCCCCGGCTTCGCCCGGGAATACGGCGACTTCGACCAGGCCGGAGAAGATCGACTCTTCGGCACTGACGACATCACAATGAACAGTCATAACCATTGCTGGCTCCTTTGCCTATGCCGCATTACTGCAGCGTCTTGGCCTTTTCGATGACTTCCTCGATACCGCCGACCATGTAGAACGCTTGTTCCGGCAGGTGATCGTATTCGCCAGCGCAGATGCCCTTGAAGCCCTTGATTGTTTCCTTAAGGGGAACGAACTTGCCCGGCGAACCGGTAAAGACTTCAGCAACGTGGAACGGCTGCGACAGGAAACGCTGGATCTTACGAGCACGGGAAACCGCGAGCTTGTCTTCCGGGGACAGTTCGTCCATACCCAGAATCGCGATGATGTCGCGCAGTTCCTTGTAGCGCTGCAGATTCATCTGAACCGCACGAGCGACAGAGTAGTGCTCTTCACCAACGATCTGCGGATCGAGCTGGCGGGAGGTGGAGTCGAGCGGGTCGACAGCCGGGTAGATACCCAGCGAGGCGATGTCACGCGACAGCACGACCGTTGAGTCGAGGTGCAGGAAGGTGGTGGCGGGAGACGGGTCGGTCAAGTCGTCGGCAGGGACGTAAACGGCCTGGATCGAGGTGATCGAGCCGACCTTGGTCGAGGTGATACGCTCTTGCAGACGGCCCATTTCTTCGGCTAGCGTCGGCTGGTAGCCCACGGCGGAAGGCATACGGCCGAGCAGTGCGGACACTTCCGTACCGGCCAGGGTGTAGCGGTAGATGTTGTCGACGAAGAACAGGATGTCACGACCGTCGTCACGGAAACGCTCGGCCATGGTCAGGCCGGTCAGCGCGACGCGCAGACGGTTGCCCGGGGGTTCGTTCATCTGACCGAACACCATCGCGACCTTGTCGAGAACGTTGGAGTCCTTCATTTCGTGATAGAAGTCGTTACCTTCGCGGGTACGCTCACCAACACCGGCAAACACGGAGAGACCCGAGTGTTGCTTGGCGATGTTGTTGATCAACTCCATCATGTTGACGGTCTTGCCGACGCCGGCGCCGCCGAACAAGCCGACCTTGCCGCCCTTGGCGAACGGGCAGATCAGATCGATAACCTTAATACCGGTTTCGAGCAGATCGACGGACGACGACAGTTCGTCGAACTTCGGTGCCGCTGCGTGGATTTCGCGCAGTTCGGTGCTGTCGATCGGACCCGCTTCGTCGATCGGACGGCCGAGCACGTCCATGATGCGACCCAGCGTGCCCATGCCGACCGGTACGGAAATGCCGGCACCGGTGTTGTTAACCTTCATGCCGCGGCGCAGGCCGTCGGACGAACCCATGGCGATGGTGCGAACCACGCCGTCACCCAGCTGTTGCTGGACTTCGAAGGTCAGGCCTTCTTCGGCCATACCGTTGGCTTCGGACGCGTCCAGCTTGAGCGCGTCGTACACCTTCGGCATCGCATCGCGCGGGAAGTGGATGTCCACAACTGCGCCGATACATTGAACGATGGAACCTTGACTCATATTCAAATCCCCAATAATTAAAAGCGTCGCGCTTGCGTCAGACGGCGGCTGCGCCGCTTACGATTTCCGAGAGTTCCTTGGTAATCGCGGCCTGACGGGCCTTGTTATAGACCAGCTTCAACTCACCGATAACGTTCTTGGCGTTGTCGGAGGCAGACTTCATGGCGACCATCCGGGCGGATTGCTCGGAGGCCATGTTTTCAGCGACTGCCTGATAAATCAAAGCTTCTACATAACGGATCAAGAGATCATCGATCACGGCCTTTGCTTCCGGCTCGTAAACATAATCCCAACCCGGCTGGTGCGCAGACTTGATGGTCTCGTCAGCCAGCGGCAGGATCTGCTCGAACGTCGGCTCCTGCTTCATCGTGTTGATGAAGCGGTTGTAGCCGATGTACAGGGCATCGATCTCGCCGTTCATGTAGGCGTCGAGTTGAACCTTGACCGGTCCGATCAGCTTTTCGAGATGCGGCGTATCGCCGAGAGCCGTCACATGCGAAACGACCTTGGCGCCAGCGCGCTGCATGAAACCCAAGCCCTTGTTGCCGATGCAGGTCGCCTGAAACTTGATGCTCTTGGCGTCAAACTCCTTCATCTTGCTGACCGTGAGGCGCAAGAGGTTGGAGTTCAGGCCACCGCACAAGCCCTTGTCCGAGGTCACGAGAATCACGCCGACATTGGCATGTTCACGATCGATCAGGAAGGGGTGCTTGTATTCGGTCAGGGCATGTGACAGGTTGCCTGCGACGCGCCGGATTTTCTCGCCATAAGGACGGGCAGCACGCATCCGCTCCTGCGCCTTGCGCATTTTGGATGCGGCCACCATCTCCATGGCCTTGGTGATCTTGCGCGTGTTTTCGACGCTCTTGATCTTGTTGCGAATTTCCTTGCCGCTAGCCATGCAATTCTCCTAGCCGATCAGGCCCAGCTGCTCTTGAA
>JAEUOD010000103.1 GCA_016791065.1 Dechloromonas sp.
GCCAGCTCAAGTCGCTCGGCTTCGCAATCGACTGGGAACGCGAATTCGCCACCTGCACGCCCGAGTACTACCGCTGGGAGCAGTGGCTGTTCACCCGCCTCTACGAAAAGGGCCTCGTTTATAAAAAGCTGGGCACCGTGATCTGGGACCCGGTCGACCACACCGTACTGGCCAACGAGCAGGTCATCGACGGCCGCGGCTGGCGCTCCGGCGCGCTGATCGAAAAGCGCGAGATCCCCATGTATTACATGAAGATCACCGCCTACGCCGAAGAACTGCTCGCTGAACTCGACAACCTGCCGGGCTGGCCCGAGCAGGTGCGCCTGATGCAGAAGAACTGGATCGGCAAGAGCACCGGCGTGCGCTTCGCCTTCCCGCTGGCCGACAACTCCGACGAAAAGCTCTGGGTGTTCACCACCCGTGCCGACACCATCATGGGCGTCACCTTCGTCGCCGTCGCCGCCGAACACCCGCTGGCCACCAAGGCCGCCGCCAACAATCCGGAACTTGCCGCCTTCATCGAGGAATGCAAGAAGGGTGGCGTCGCCGAAGCCGACATCGCGACGATGGAAAAGAAGGGGATGCCGACCGGCATCTACGTCACCCATCCGCTGACCGGTCAGCAAGTCGAAGTCTGGGTCGGCAACTACGTGCTCATGAGCTACGGCGACGGTGCCGTGATGGCCGTGCCGGCGCACGACGAGCGCGACTTCGCCTTCGCCCTGAAGTACAACCTGCCGATCAAGCAAGTCGTCGCCGTCGACGGCGAAACCACCTTCAGCCATGAAGCCTGGGCCGAGTGGTATGCCGACAAGGTCAAGGGCAAGCTGCTCAATTCCGGCAAGTACGACGGCCTCGGTTACGAAGCCGCGGTCGACGCCATCGCTGCCGACCTCGCTGCCCAGAACCTGGGCGACAAGAAGGTGCAGTTCCGCCTGCGCGACTGGGGCATTTCCCGTCAGCGCTACTGGGGCTGCCCGATCCCGATCATCCACTGCAAGACCTGCGGCGACGTGCCGGTGCCCGACGACCAGTTGCCGGTCGTCCTGCCCGAGAATGTCGAGATCACCGGCGCCGGTTCGCCGCTGGCGAAGATGCCCGAGTTCTACGAGTGCAAGTGCCCGAAGTGCGGCGGCGACGCCCGCCGTGAAACCGACACCATGGATACCTTCTTCGAGTCGTCTTGGTACTTCCTGCGCTACGCCTGCCCGGACAACGCCACGGCGATGGTCGACGAACGCGTCGCCTACTGGTGCAAGGGCGGCATCGACCAGTACATCGGCGGCATCGAGCACGCCATCCTGCACCTGCTCTACTCGCGCTTCTTCACCAAGCTGATGCGCGACGTCGGCCTGATCGGCGACCTCGGCGAACCGTTCGCCAACCTGCTGACGCAGGGCATGGTCGTCGCGCCGACCTTCTACCGCGATCTGGACGGCGGCAAGAAGCAGTGGATCAACCCGGCCGACGTCGATGTCGTCACCGACGAGCGCGGCCGCCCGACCGGCGCCACGCTGAAGGCCGACGGCCTGCCGGTGGTCATCGGCGGCACCGAGAAGATGTCGAAGTCAAAGAACAACGGCGTCGATCCACAGGCGCTGATCGACCAGTACGGCGCCGATACGGCCCGCCTGTTCATCATGTTCGCCTCCCCCCCGGATCAGTCGCTGGAATGGTCGGATGCCGGCGTCGAAGGCGCCTTCCGCTTCCTGCGCCGCTTGTGGAAGCTGGTGCACGACCATGTCCAAACCGGCCTGGTTGCCGCCAGCACCAGCAACGACGGCCTGAGTTCCACCCAGGCCGACCTGCGCCGCAAGCTGCACCAGACCATGGGCAAGGTCGCCGACGACTACGGCCGCCGCAAGCAGTTCAATACCGCCATTGCCGCGGTCATGGAACTGCTCAACGCCTACGACAAGTGCGAGCTTTCCGATGCCGCCGGCCGCGCCCTGGCCCAGGAAGTCCTCGAATCGGCGACCCTGCTGCTCTTCCCCATCGTCCCGCACATCGGCCAGGCGCTCTACGCCGAGCTTAAGCCGGGCAGCGATGCCGGCAACGCCGTCTTCCCGAAGGCCGATCCGGCTGCCTTGAAGCAGGACGAGATCGAACTCATGGTGCAGGTCAACGGCAAGCTGCGCGGTTCGATTCGCGTCGCCGCCGAAGCCGACAAGGCCACCATCGAAGCCGCCGCACTGGCCAACCCGGACGCCCAGAAGTTCATGGAAGGCAAGCCGGCCAAGAAGGTCGTCGTCGTCCCCGGCCGTCTGGTCAATATCGTCGTCTAAGGAAGCGCCATGCGTCTGTCGTCCCGTTTCTGGCTTGCCGCCCTGTTCGCCGTCATCCTCGCCGGCTGCGGCTTCCACCTGCGCGGGGCGACCAGCGGCAACCTGCCGTACAAGACGATGTACATCGCCTTGCCAGATACGGCCGACGTCCGTATCTGGCTGGAGCGCTACATCAGCGCCGCTGGCAGCACCGAGATCCTTGATGACGACAGACAGAAGGAGGCCGAAGCCATCTTCCAGCAGCTTGGCGACAACCGGCAGCAAACCATCCTCAGCGTTAACTCGCAGGGGCGCATTCGTGAATACCGCCTGCAGCTCAACTACCGCTTCCAGGTCGTCAACCAGAAGGGGCAGGTGCTCGTACCGCCTAATGAAATCGCCCTCAGCCGCGACATGACCTCGGACGACTCGAACGTGCTCGCCAAGGATCTCGAAGCCGCCCTGCTCTGGCGCGACATGAACAACGACCTGGTCAACCAGATCATGCGTCGCCTCTCGATCATCAAGCCCAAGAACCCGGATCTCGAAGAAGACGACTGATGCAGCTCAAGGGCGAACAACTCGCCGCGCACCTCGATCGCGAGTTGCGCCCGCTCTATGTCCTCTACGGCGACGAGCCGCTGCTCGTCATCGAGGCGGCCGACGCCATCCGCGCCAAGGCCCGCCAGCAGGGCTTCAGCGAGCGCGAGGTGCTGACCGTGCTGCCTCAATTCGACTGGGGGCAGTTGCTCGCCGCCGGCGGTAACCTCTCCCTGTTCGGTGACAAAAAACTGATCGACCTGCGCATCCCGACCGGCAAGCCGGGCAAGGAAGGCAGTACCGCCCTGCAGCAGTGGTGCCAGAACCTGTCGATGGACAACCTGCTGCTGATCACCCTGCCCGAACTCGACTGGCGCGAGGAAAAGGCCGCCTGGTTTACCGCGCTGGCCAATGCCGGCATCGCCGTCAAGCTGATGGCCCCACCGCTCGCCGAACTGCCGGGCTGGATCGCCGGCCGCCTGCGCCGCCAGCAGCAGTCGGCCGATCTCGACAGCCTGAAGTTCATTGCCGAACGGGTCGAGGGCAACCTGCTCGCCGCCCACCAGGAAATCCAGAAACTCGGCCTGCTCTACCCGGCCGGGCAACTGAGCGCCGCCCAGGTCCGCGATGCCGTGCTCAATGTCGCGCGCTATGACATCGACGGCCTGCGCGAAGCCCTGCTCGCCGGCGACATCGGGCGCCTGACGCGGACGCTGGACGGCCTGATGCAGGAAGGCGAGGCGCCGCCACTGGTGCTTTGGGCGATGAGCGAGGAAATCCGCGCCCTGGCGACGATCCGCGCCGGCATGGATGCCGGGCGACCGGTCGATGCCCTGCTCAAGGATGCCAAGGTCTGGGGACCGCGAGCCACCCCGGTCAAACGGGCCGTGCAACGCCTCAGCACACCGACACTCGAAGCCGCCCTGCGGGATGCCGGCAAAATCGACCGCCTGGCCAAGGGCATCGGCCAGGGCAACATCTGGGAAGCCTTTCTTCGCCTCGGCCTGAGCCTCTGCCCATCCGGGCCGGCGCGCAGCGCCGGGCGCTGAACGATCACCGCACTACTGGGGGGTAGCATGCAGTTCTTTCATCCGCGCCTGGGCGCTCTGGCGCTCCTGACCGCACTCGGCGCCTGGCCGGGCATTCCGCTCGCTGCCGAGGGCGTCTCCGCGCTGCTGCCGCTCTCGCTTGAGGAACTGATCGCGACCCCGGTCGTCACCGCCTCGCGCCGCCAGGAGGCACGCGAGCAGACACCGGCCCACATCGTGGTGATCACCCGCGAACAGATGCGCGACCGCCGCTACAAGAACCTCGCCGACCTGCTCGAAGACTTGCCCGGCGTCGATTTCCAGCGCGGCACGCGCTCCTCGCAGTTCAACAATTTCACGGTCCAGGGCAATGTCAGCAACAACAAGCTGCTGATCCTGCTCGACGGCGTCCGTATCGACCACCCGGCCGGCGGCAAGATTCCGGTCGCCGAGAATTTCTCGCTCTATTTCGCCAAGCAGGTCGAAGTGCTCTATGGACCAGCGGCAGCGCTCTACGGTGCCGATGCGATGGCCGGCGTGATCAATATCATCACCGAACGGGCGGAGAGCAACGGCGGCAAGCTCAGCGCCGGCGTCGGCAGTTTCGGTTCGCGCGAAGCCGACTTCCTCGCCAGTGGCAAACTCGGCGAAAGCTTCTCGATCACGGCCGGAGGGCATTATCAGCAGAGCGACCGGGCCAAGCTCGACCGCTATTACCCTGACGATTACCCGAAGGTCGACGCCCGTCGCTTCGACCGCAGCATCGCCGTCCCGGCGGGCCAGCGCGAGGATTACGTCGGCGGCATCAGCAGCCAGAGCCAGTACGTTCGGCTCGATGCCGGCGAACGCTTCACCACCGGTTTCTACCGCAACCGCTTCAAGAGCCTGACCAGTACCGGCGACACCACCGCCAACGCCCTCTACCTCGACGATGCGCGCTGGGATACGACGATCGACACCTGGTACGGCAAGCTCCGCTTCGACATCACCGACACGCTGTCGAGCGAAACGGTGCTCGATTACTCGCATTACGAAATCGATCCGCAGAGCCGCTACGTCAATATCTTCACCGACTTCGCGGACCACGGCTACGACTACTCGAAAGCCCGGCGCCAAGGCATCGAGCAGAATTTCAACTGGCGCGCCAGCGACGCGCACGTCGTGCTCGCCGGCCTCGCCTACCGCGACTACTACGCCCTGGAAACCCCCGATCTGCCGCGCCCCTACGACACCTCGAAAGGCCCGCGCGACCAGGGCGTCGCTTACCCCAACACGACGCTGCCGCTCAAGGGCTACGATACGAGCTACTACAGCTGGTCAGGCTACCTGCAATGGCAGGCGCAATGGACCCCGACGCTCTCGACCATGGCCGGCTTGCGCCAGGACTGGTACTCGACCTACGGCAGCACGACTAATCCACGCATCGGCGTGGTCTGGCAGCTGGCGGCCGGCAATTACCTCAAGTTGCTCTACGGCGAAGCCTTCCGCGCGCCATCACCGGAAGAGACTCTGAGCGCCTTCGGCACCTTCTCTGGCTCGACCAACTCCGCCGGCCTCTACAAGGGCAGCAATTTCCGCGTCCCCAACGCCAACCTCGAACCGGAAAAGTCGAAGACCCTCTCGCTGACCTGGGACTGGCGTCCACGCAAGGACTTCAACCTGATCACCAACCTGTACCGCACGACGGTCACCGACATCATTGTCACCCGCGACGAAACGGTATCGACCCAGTACATCCCCGGCGCCGTCCTGACGAAAACCACCTCCAAGCAAAACTCCGGGCGCGATGAATACTATGGCATCGACCTCATCCCACAGTGGCGCACCCACGTGGCCGGCGCCTGGAGTGCCGACCTCTGGGGCAGCTACAGCTACATCCATGGCGAAACCCAGGAATCGATGGACGGCATCAACTGGGATCAGACCTACATCGCTACCCACAAGCTCAAGCTCGGCACCACCTTCCGCTACCAGGACTGGCTGACCATCACGCCGCGCCTGCAGTGGATCGGGGAAACCACGACCGGGCGCAAGGATCCGGCCCATGCCGGCGAGCGCCTCAAATCCGACGACTACACGACGGTCAGCCTGCACATCGGCGTGCACAAGCTCGCCGGCGAGCGACTGTCGCTCTATCTCGACATCTACAACCTGTTCAACGAGCGCTACTACGCCGCGCACGGTTCTGCCAGCACCACCCTGCTGCAGGTGCCGCAATCTCCCCGTGCGGCCATGGGCACGCTGGAATACCGTTTCTGACCTGAACGCGTGAGCATCGTCCGCCTTCTCGTCCGCTGGCTGCGCGTCGGCACGCTGCCCTGGCTCTGCCTGGGGCTGGCGCTGCCAGGGCTCGTCCGCGCTCAGGAAGTGACGGAATACAGCATGAAGGCGGTGCTGTTCTATCGACTTTCCCAGTTCATCTACTGGCCGGAGGGCGAGAAAGCACCGAGTCCGCTGATTCTCTGTCTGGTCGGGAAAAACCCCTTCGGCAACCGGATCGAACAGTTGAGCCAGGCGGGCCCCGGCACCGAAGTACGCATCGCGCCGAGCGATCCGAATGCCTGCCACCTACTGTTCATCAGCCGCTCCGAAGCAGGCAATCTCGATACTTGGCTAAGCCGGACTGAAAGCCGGCGCGTGGTCACTGTGTCCGATATTCCCGGTTTTGCCCGCGCCGGCGGCGTGATCGAACTGCCGCTCGAAGGCGAGCGAGTCGGCATCGTCATCAACCGGCGGAGCGCGCAGAAAAAGGGCATTGAATTCAATGCCCAACTGCTTCGCCTGGCACGGACGATCGAGCCATGAGCCGCCTGCTCCGCCAACTGAGTGCCTTCGTCCTGCCGGCGCCGAGTATTCGCAACAAGCTGGTGGCAATTTTCTTTTCCTTCCTGCTGATCACGGTCAGCCTGGTTTTCCTGCTCGTCTATCAGCAGCAGAAGCAATTGCTGCAGACCCAGCTCACCGAGGCGATGACCGCCCAGGCCAGGCTGCTCGCCACCAATTCCCAGGCTGCCGTCGCTTTCGCCGACCGCCGCGAGGCCGACCGCCTGCTCGCGTCGCTGGCCATCAATCCGATGATCGAGGCCGGCCGCGCCGTGCTCAACGATGCCACCGTCCTGGCCAGCTATGCCGCCCATCCGAAATCACCGCCGACCTTCCCGATGGGCAGCGAAAGCGCCCTCTTCACCCCCCGCCACCTGGTGATTCGCGAGCCGATCCGGCTGGCCGGTCAGGAGTTGCCCGCCGGCCGCATCGAATTGATGGTCTCGCTCTCCCAATATCACCAGACCATGGCGCAAACCTTGCGCAGCACCGCGCTCCTGCTACTGGTTGCCCTGACCCTGCTGTTCCTGCTCAGCCGCTACGTCCTCGGGCGCATCATGGTGCCGCTCGAATACCTCGACCAGCTGGTCAATCGCGTTTCGCGCCACGCCCGCCTCGACGAACGTCTCAACATCGACAGCCAGGATGAAATCGGCCGCCTCAGCCACGGGTTCAACCGCATGCTCGACACCTTGCAGGCACGCGACCGCGAACTGGCAAGCTATCGCAATTCGCTCGAAGTCATGGTCGGTCAACGCACCGAGGCACTTCGCCTGGCCACGGCCGAGGCCGAAAATGCCAACCGCGCCAAGTCGGACTTCCTGGCGCGGATGAGCCACGAAATCCGGACACCGATGAACGCCATCACCGGCCTCAGCCGGATGGTGCTCGACACCTCGCTGACGACGCAGCAGCGAGAATATCTGGAGCAAGTCTTGCACGCTTCCGATGCCTTGCTCGGCATCATCAACGACATCCTGGACTACTCCAAGATCGAGGCCGGTGCGCTACGCCTGGAACGCACGCCCTTCGCCCTGAGCGATGTCTTCCAGTCGGTCAGCGGCCTCTTCGCCGCCCGCGCCCAAGCCCAAGGCGTCAGCCTGCATTTCGCCTGTGCCGAGGCGGTGCCGCCCGTGCTGCTCGGCGACACCCTGCGCCTGGGACAGATCCTGATCAATCTGGTGGGCAATGCGATCAAATTCACCCACCAAGGGGAGATCGAGATCACAGCCGGCCACCCGGCAAGCCAACCCGATGGTCAGCTCAGCATCGATTTCAGCGTGCGCGACACCGGCATGGGGATTCCCCAGGATCAACAGGAGGGCATTTTCGCCCCCTTCACCCAGGCCGACAGCAGCATTACCCGACGCTTCGGCGGAACCGGCCTCGGCCTCGCCATCTGCCGCCAACTGGTCGAGTTGATGGGCGGCAAGATCACGCTGGAAAGCAGCATCGGCCACGGCAGCACCTTCCGTTTCAATATCCTGTTCGGATTGCCCGCGCCTTCTGCCGCCACCGTGCCGCTGCCGGCAAGTGCCGTGGCCACGGCCCGCCAGCCCGACAAGATGCCGCGCTGGGCCGGAGAACGCATCCTGCTGGTCGAGGATATCGCGATCAACCGGACGATCGCCGTGACCTTGCTGCAGAAGGCAGGTCTCAGTGTCGCTGTCGCCACCCAGGGCCAGGAGGCCCTCGACATGCTGGCAGAAGAGGACTTCCAGCTCGTCCTCATGGATATCCAGATGCCGGTGATGGACGGACTGACCGCAACGCGGAGGATTCGTGCCAATCCGCGCTGGCGGGACCTGCCGATCATCGCGATGACGGCCCACGCCACAGCCGAAGACCAGCAGCAAACCTCTGCCGCCGGCATGAATGCCCACCTGACCAAGCCGATCCTGCCCAAGCTTCTCTACGCGACGCTGAGCGCGTGGCTCCCCCCGATCGAAGGCGGCGACGAGGAGCCCCCAGCCTCCGGCAGCCTCCCCGACACGTGGCCCGAACTGCCCGGCATCGATACCGCGAGCGGCCTGCTCCTGCACCTGAACCGACCGGATCTCTATCTCAAGTCGCTGCACGCTTTCCGTCGGGATTTTGCCGATGCGCCCCGCGACATCCGCAGCCGACTGTCGACCGGCGACAGCCTCGGCGCCCGAAACCTGGCCCACTCACTCAAATCGGTAGCCGGTTCGCTGGGTGCCACCCATCTCGCGGACCAGGCCAGACGACTGGAGCAATCCCTGGCCAGCGAACTCCCGGTGGCGGATAGCGAGCACCTCACCGATATGCTTGAGGCAGAAGCCATCGCCCTGCTTGCCGGACTCGCAGCATTACCGCCTTTACCGTCGCCGACGGTTTACGGTAAGGTCGGCGACCATGCGGCGATCGCCTCGCTTCTGGCGAGTCTCGATGCCAGCCTGGCCAGTGCCGACGCCCGCAGCGAGGCGCAGTGCATCGAACTGCGCGAGGCATTGGCCGGACACCCGAGCCTTAATGAGCAAGGACAGGAAATCTTGAGCGAAGTCGCCGCCCTGATTGATGATGTCGAATACGCAAGCGCCCGCCAACGCCTGCAGGAACTGCAACGCATGTTGCGGGAGCGGACGGCATGAACGCGGTCCAGACGGTACTCGTCGTCGATGACGAAAAGCAGAATCGCATGCTGCTCGCCGAACTAATCAAGGACGACTGCCGGGTCATTCTCGCCAAGAACGGCCAGCAGGCGATCGAGCGGGCCCGGGAACAGCATCCCGACCTCATCCTGCTCGATGTCATGATGCCGGAGATGACTGGCTACGTCGTCATTCAAGCCCTGAAGCAGGACGACGAGACGCGGCGGATTCCGGTCATCTTCATTTCGGCACTCGATTCGCCGGCCGACGAGGAACGCGGCCTCGACCTCGGCGCGGTCGATTACATCACCAAGCCATTCCATCCTTCGATCGTGCGCAAACGGGTCCGCAACCATCTGCAATCGGTGCACCAGCGGAACCTGCTCGAAAATCTGGCGATGATCGACAGCCTGACCGAAATCGCCAATCGCCGACGTTACGACGAAGCCCTGGAAACGGAATGGCGCCGTGCCACGCGCACCGGCGTGCCGCTGTCGCTGATGATTGTCGATGTCGACCATTTCAAGGCCTACAACGACCGTCTCGGACACGCCCAGGGGGATGACATCCTGCGCCGGATCGCCCGTACCCTGCGCGTCTTCGTGCGCCGCCCGGGCGACCTCGTGGCACGCTACGGCGGCGAGGAGTTCGTGATGCTGTTACCCAACGTCGAAGCCGATGCTGCGCTCGACATCGCCAACGAAATCCGGATCGCCGTCGAGACACTGCAACTGCCCCATCCGGCCTCACCGGTCGCGCCCTGGGTCACGATCAGCCTGGGAGGCACCACCATGGTTCCGCAAGAGGGCACGATCGATCCCGATTTTTTCAAACAGGCGGACAACACCTTGTATGCGGCCAAAGAGGCCGGCAGAAACCGCGCCATCTGGCACGGCGAAGGGCGCTAAAGGCCCTGCTCCGGCTTACGCCGCCTTGTGCTGCGTATCGTCGGGCTCGAGATCTTCCCAGAGGCAGGCACGCTCGCGGCGAACGTCCACCAACCCCATTTTCTCCACGCCCTGAACCAGGCATTCGCCGCGGCATTCATGGGAAACCACGACCAGTTTCATGTCCGGATCCACCTGACGCTCACCGTCCCAATAGCTGCATGTCGCGCAGACCTTGACCTCGGTCGGCAGTATCAATTTTTCGGCCATCTTGTCCTCAACGGAAAGCCCTGTTGTCGTTGCGGTTAAGAGTTTACCCGGTTCCGGAAGTTCCCCCTAAATTTGCTCGCTATAATATTCATTTACGCTGCCCGGAACAGATCATGGACATCAAGGAATACATGCAGACAGTCGGCCGCCAGGCCCGCGCCGCGTCACGTCGACTGGCCACGGCAACGACCGCCGAAAAGAACGCTGCGCTCCTGCACATTGCCGCCGCCATTCGCCGTGACAAGGCCGCGCTGATCGCCGCCAACCAGGAAGACCTGGCCGCCGCCCGTGCCGCCGGCCTCGAAACCGCCATGCTCGACCGCCTTACGCTTTCCGAGAAGGGCGTGGACAACATGGCCGAAGGTGTCGAGCAGGTTGCCAAACTGGCGGATCCGATCGGCGAGATGGGTGACTTCAAGTTCATGCCGTCTGGCATCCAGGTCGGCAAGATGCGCGTGCCGCTCGGCGTCATCGGCATCATCTACGAGGCCCGCCCGAACGTCACGGCCGACGCCGCCGCGCTCTGCCTGAAATCAGGCAATGCCGCCATCCTGCGCGGCGGATCGGAGGCCATCCGCTCCAACCGTGCGATTGCCGCCTTGGTCCAGGAAGGCCTCAAGGCCGCCGGCCTGCCCGCCGAATGCGTGCAAGTGATCGACACCACCGACCGTGCCGCGGTCGGCGAACTGATCACCATGCGCGAATTCGTCGATGTCATCGTGCCGCGCGGCGGCAAGGGCCTGATCGCCCGCCTGCTGGCCGAGTCGCGCGTACCGATGATCCAGCACCTCGACGGCAACTGCCACGTCTATCTGGAAGAGGAAGCCGACCCCAACAAGGCACTGAAAATCGTCGAGAACGCCAAGACCCAGCGTTACGGCACCTGCAACACGGCCGAATCGCTGCTTGTCGACCGCAGTGTCGCCGCCATGCTGCTGCCCCCGATCGCCCACATGCTGAGCGAGAAGGGCGTCGAGATTCGGGGCTGCGCCGAAACGCAGGTCATCGTGCCGAATGCCCTTGCCGCCACCGAAGAGGACTACGCGACCGAATTCCTGGCGCCGATCATCTCGGTCAAGGTCGTCGCCGACATCGACGAGGCGATTGCCCACATCAACCGCTACTCGTCGCATCACACCGAAGCCATTGTCACCGACAACCATCCCAAGGCCATGCGCTTCCTGCGCGAGGTTGATTCGGCCTCGGTCATGATCAATGCCTCGACACGCTTTGCCGATGGCTTCGAGTATGGCCTCGGCGCCGAGATCGGCATCTCGACGGACAAGATCCACGCTCGTGGCCCGGTCGGACTGGAAGGCCTGACCAGCCAGAAATGGATCGTCCTCGGCGACGGTCACGTCCGCGCCTGATTTTTTACTGCAACCCGCTCCATTCGCCTACCCTTTTCCGAAAGACCCAAGATGGCAATTAACTGGACTGACGACCTCAATACTGGCATCGATGTCATAGACCAGCAGCACAAGCGAATCGTCGACTTCATCAATCACCTGGAAACAGCCCAGAAAGCGGGCAATAAGGAAATGATCCGGGAGGTGGTCAACGATTGCGTCGATTACACCCAGTCGCACTTCGCCTTCGAGGAAAGTCTCCAGGAAGAGGCGGGCTACCAGTACTGCAAGCCGCACAAGAAGGTGCATGAACTGTTCATTCGGCGGATCAGCGAATACCAGCAACGTATGGACCTTGGCGACGATGTCGGCGAGGAATTGCACCAGTTGCTCAGCCGCTGGCTGATCAACCACATCAAGCGCGACGATGCTGACTACGTCAGTGCAGTCAAGGCCACCATGGTCTCGGTGATCAAGGAAAAGGAACAGAAAAAGGAAGTCGGCTGGTTCCGCCGCTTCTTCAAGTAAGGCCTGGTCAGCTGCGCTGACGCTTCCTGCTCAGAGCATGTGCTCCAGGAAGCAGCGAGTGCGCGGATGGCGCGGGTCGGAGAACATCTCTCCCGCTGGCCGCGCTTCGATAATCTCGCCCTGATCCATGAAGACGACCGCCGTCGAGACGTCCCGGGCAAAGTTCATTTCGTGGGTCACGACCAACATGGTCATATGTTCTTCGGCTAGTTGCCGCATGGTACGCAGGACTTCGCCGGTAAGCTCGGGGTCGAGCGCCGAAGTCGGTTCGTCGAAAAGCATGATGTCCGGCTCCATCGCCAGCGCGCGGGCAATCGCCACGCGCTGCTTTTGACCGCCTGACAGGCGCGATGGATAGGCATCGCGCTTCTCGAGCAGGCCGACCTTGCGCAGCAACTCCTCGGCCTTGGGGAGGATGGCGTCGCGCGACATGCCCTTGACCGTGATTGGCGCCTCGATGATGTTCTGCAACACGGTCATGTGTGGAAAAAGATTGAACTGCTGGAAGACCATGCCCATCTTGCGGCAGATGCGCCGCGCCTCGGCTTCCGGCACATAGCGACAGACGCCAGCGGCATCGGTGCTGGCCAGGGTTTCGCCCTCAATGGCGATATCTCCGGCATCAATCGTTTCCAGGTGATTCAGACAGCGCAGAAAAGTGCTTTTTCCCGAGCCCGACGGACCAATCACCGCAATCACGTCGCCCTTGCCGATATCGAGCGAAACGCCCTTGAGCACCTCGACGCCATGGAACTGCTTGCGCAGGTCGCGGGCTGCAATCATCGGCGCCGCCTCAGTCTTCATAAACGGCATGGCGCTTTTCCAGGTAAAGGAAGCCCCAGGTCAGAACCAGGGTCATGATCAGGTAGAAGGCAGCGGCAACGACGAAGGGCATGGTCGTGAAATCGCGCTGGACGATGCCACGCGCTGCGCGCAGCAGGTCGTTCATGGCCAGCACATAGATCAGCGAAGTGTCCTTGACCAGGGTGATGGTCTCGTTGCTCATCGGCGGCAGGATGCGCTTGACCACCTGCGGCAGGATGATGCGCCGCATGGTCTGGCCATAGCTCAGACCGAGCACGCGCGCCGCCTCGTACTGGCCGCGCCCGACCGACTGGATGCCGGAACGGAAGATCTCGGCAAAGTAGGCGGCGTAGTTCAGCGTGAAGGCGACGATGGCCGCCGGAAAGTCCGGCAGGCGCACCCCGATCACCGGCACGAAGGGCAGCGCGAAATAGATGAACAGCATCTGCAGCATCAGCGGCGTGCCGCGCATCAGCCAGATGTAGCCGCTGACCAGTGTGCTGGCCGCACGGAAGTGCGAGACACGGACGAGCGCCAGCGCCAGGCCCAACGGCACAGCCAGTACGAGTGTCAGCAGGAAGACCTGCAGCGTGACCGCCGTACCATCGAGCAGGGGGCCGAGAATCTGGAATATATAGTCCATGGGATCAGCCCGCAGGAGCGGGCCTCGTGCTCATGTGCCGCAAATGGCGGGGTCAAAGCCCCGCCGGAGGAAACTTACTTGACGATGTCCTTGCCGAACCACTGGGTCGAAATGCGTGCGGCGGAACCGTCCTTCTTCATCTCGTCCATCGCCTTCTGCAGCTTGCCGAGCAGCTCGGCGTCATCCTTGCGCACGCCGACACCGTACTCCTCGGTACCGAAATGCTCGTCAAGCACCACGTATTCGCCCGGCTTCTTGGCAATGTAGTAACGGCCGACCACTTCATCGACCACCAGCGCATCCAGACGACCGGTCGTCAGATCCATCAGCGCGGCGACGTTATCGCCGAATTTCTTGAGTTCCTTGATCGTCTTGGCGGCGGCATCCTTTTCGATGGCTTCGACAGCGCTACTGCCTTCCTGCACACCGACCACCTTGCTGGCCAGATCGGCCTTGGCCTTGATCGGGGAGGCGGCGGTAACGATCACTATCTGACGGTTTTCCAGGTAGGGTGCCGTGAAAGCAATTTGCTCCTTGCGCTTCTCGGTAATGGTCAGGCCGTTCCACAGTGCGTCAACGCGCTTGCCGCCGAGTTCCGCCTCCTTGGCATTCCAGTCGATCGGCTTGAACTCGACCTCGGCACCAAGTCGCTTGGCAGCTTCACGGGCCATGTCGATGTCGAAGCCGACCAGGTTGTTCTTCTCATCGCGGAAGCCCATCGGCGGAAAATTGTCGTCGAGCCCGACGACGATCTTGACCATCGCGACAGGTGCCACGGGCTTTGCCGACGGCGTTTCCTGCTTCCCGCAGGCAACGAGCAGGGTAGCGGCCGCCAGCGCGGTGAAAAGGGTTGAAATACGCTTGTGCATGCTGATTCTCCGTCAATAACGACAAATTATTTGTTTAGCGGCGGATTATCGCTCAAAAACCAGCCCATTCCGCACACACGAAGCCAGATGAAACATCGCGGCAGCAGGACATTCATCCCCCGTTTCGCGGTTCGACCATGGAAGGAGATGCGCGCTCCCGCAGAGCATGGATGACGGCAAGTACGCCGGCCATCAGCATGAAAGCAGCAGACCAGCCGCTCACGCCCCCCGGTGCCAGGCCGCTGCTCACGCCAATGCGGGCTAGTGTCGCAAGCGCGGTAACGGCGAGAAAACAGCCCATGAAAAGCCCCTCGCGCCCCCGCATGCCCGCCTGCGCCGCCAACTCCATCAAGCCGGCAAAGGCTGCAGCCCAAGCAACCCCGACCAGGAGTTGCAGCAGAACGAGCAGGAACAAACCCTCGACCACGCCCGTGGCCAAGCTAGCCAAGGCCAGCAGCAAAAGTCCGCCAGCCACGACCGGCCATAGCCCAGCGCGACGCGCCAATGGCTCGACCATCGGCAAAGCCATGAAAAAGCCAACCCAAACAACCGGCATGAGCCAGGGCAGGCTCTCACGAGATGCCTGCGCGACATAAAGCGGAGCGGAATTGATGAAGACATGCAACTGGAAACCGAAAGCCGCCAGCGCAAGTAGCAACAGGCGCGGCAAATAGCGGGCGAAGGAGAGCGGCGGCGGCGTTTCGGCAACATCCGGCACCGCCGGCGTATCGATCGTCCGCAGGAGGATGAGGACGGCAGCAAGGAGAACAATGCCGGACAAGGCAAACGGCAGGCGCGGATCGCTGCCTTTCAACCACACACCGATAAAAGGCGCGAATGCCGAAGCCAGGGCGATGCCTGCGAGGTAAGCGACCACCAGCGCCCCTTGCTGCGCCGCCTTCGCCCGCTTGGCCAGCAGGACCAGGGTCGGCCCGCGCACCACGGCAGCGGAGATGACCCAGACGGCGAGCAAGGCAAGCAGAATATCGGGCGAACCAGCGCCCCAAAACGGCAACAGGAGAAAAGCCAGCGCCGACAGGCTGCTCAGGACGAGCAGCAGGCGGGCCAGGCGGCGATAGGCTGCGCCAACGCGATCGGCAAACGCACCCAGCATGATGTCCATCACGGCAAAGATCAGTTGGTCTGCGATCAGGAGCCAGGGCAACCAGGTCGCGGCAATCCCTGCCAACTGCAGCAGTCCGGGCAAATAAACGACATAGACAGTCCAGCCGATCGTAAAGAAAAACTGCACCCCGGCCAGTGCCCAAGCTTGCCCGCCACCCCTTGCCTGCATCTCCGCCCCCGATTCCGCACGCCTCGCACCGATGATACTCTAGGCCTTCACCCACGAGAGTTGCCCATGCCCGCCCCGGATTTTCAAGCCATCGTCGGTGCCCCCTGTTTTGCCTTGGGCATCCGCTGCACCGACGACGAAGTCACCACCATCGAGTACCTTGCCCCCCGGCCGAATCTAGCCCCCACCAATCCGCTGGCGGCCGAAACGGTGCGACAGATTCTGGCCTACCTGGCTGACCCGGTCTTCGAATTCGGCTTGCCGCTACGCCCGGCCGGCACCTTTTTCCAGCGTCGCGTATGGGAGGAAATCGCCCGGATTCCCCTCGGCCAGACCTTGAGCTACGGGCAAGTCGCCAAGAACATCCGTAACGCCCCGCGTGCTGTCGGCCAGGCCTGCGGCCGTAACCCCTACCCGCTGATCGTGCCCTGCCACCGGGTCATCGCGAGTGGCGGCGGACTGGGTGGCTTCAGCCAACATGGTGACGGCTTCCTGCTCGACATCAAACGCTGGCTACTCCAGCACGAAGGTTGCCATCTTGCCGCCACGCCCGGCTGACCTCGCCGAAATCGACGGCTTCTGCGACGCACTCTGGCTGGAGGACGGGCTGGCCAGGTCGACACTCGACAGCTACCGCTCCGACCTCGGTCGCCTGGCGGTATGGCTTGCCGAAAACAGCCACGAGCCGCTTCTCGATCTGCGCGAGGCTACTTTAACAACCTTCATCTCTCACATCTCGCGGCAGACCCGCGCCACCTCGCAAGCCCGCTACCTTTCTACACTGCGCCGCTTCTATCGCTGGCAACTTGGACGCGGGCGTCTCGCTGCCGACCCGACACTCAAGCTCGCCAACCCGGCCCGCCCCTCGCGCCTGCCCAAGGTCATGTCGGAAAAGCAGGTCGACAGCCTGCTCGCCGCACCGGACACCGACACACCGCTCGGCCTGCGCGACCGGGCCATGCTGGAAACCCTTTACGCCACGGGACTGCGTGTTTCCGAACTGGTCAACCTCAAGCTGCACGAGATCGGCTTCAACGAGGGCGTGCTGCGCGTCCTCGGCAAGGGCAGCAAGGAGCGCCTGGTGCCGCTCGGCGAACAGGCCATCGACTGGCTTGGCCGCTACCTGAACGAGGCGCGCCACGAGATCATCAAGGGACAGTTGAGCGATGCCCTGTTCATCACGGTACGCGGCGGCCCGATGACCCGCCAGGCCTTCTGGCAATTGATCAAGCGCTATGCCGCTCAAAGCAGTATCGATCCGGCAAAACTCTCGCCGCACGTCCTGCGCCACGCCTTTGCGACCCACCTGCTCAACCACGGCGCCGATCTGCGCGTCGTCCAGTTATTGCTCGGCCATGCCGACATCTCGACGACTCAAATCTATACCCACGTCGCCCGCGAAAGGCTCAAGTCGCTGCATGCCGTACATCATCCGCGGGGGTAGAATTTCGCCATGAGCAAGAACGAACACGCCCCCGAAACCCAGGCCACCAAGTTTCTCAAGTCGCACAAGATCGCCTTCTCCAGCCACCTTTACGCCTATGAGGAACACGGTGGCACCAAGGTATCGGCCCGCGAACTGAACGTAGATGAGCACGCCGTGGTCAAGACGCTCATCTTCGAGGACGAAAATGCCAAGCCGCTGATCGTCCTGATGCACGGCGACTGCAAGGTATCGACCAAGGAACTGGCCCGCCAGGTCGGCTGCAAGAAGATCGAACCCTGCAAGCCGGAAGTCGCCAACCGGCATACCGGATTCCTGGTCGGCGGCACCAGTCCCTTCGGCACCAAGAAGGCGATGCCGGTCTTCATCGAAAAAAGCATCCTCGACCTGCCGCTGATCTACATCAACGGCGGCCGGCGTGGCTATCTGGTCGGCGTGCATCCGCACGACATCCTGCGCACACTGAATCCCAAACCTGTCGAAGCTGCCCTCCGGGGGTAATTGTCATTACCAATCGAATTGATTTAATCAATCGATTGGAGCTATATATCAGCAAGCCGT
>JAEUOD010000085.1 GCA_016791065.1 Dechloromonas sp.
GCACGGTGACGTGCTGTTCCTTGCCACGGGTATCGGTGAAACGGAAATCGACGAACTTAGCGTCGTTTTCCTTGACCATCTTCATCACGTCTTGCGGGGTTGCCATGAGCGTAAGTCTCCTAAGAAAACAGGTGCCGGATCAGCCGGCGACAATAAAAACTTTGCAACGCGGTGGCAAGAGCATGAAGCATGCCACTCACCGAAAAGTCAATTTAACATTTTGCCACAAGGAGATGCCCGCCATCATCAAGAAATGACAACACCAAAATGGTGCGCCAAAACAATATTTGCACTACTTTGGTGCAAACGAACAATTCAAGGAAATGGCACGGATATTCGGGTGCGTCCTTAGTCGTTCGATCAAGCGCTGCTCGGCCCCCCGCAAGGCCTCAGCATCGACGAGCAGGCTGTGCGCGAAAAAGACTTCGATCTCGATGCCGCCGCCCAGATAGTGCAGCACGACCCGCTCCGGTTCCGGCAACTCACCGAGCAGTTGCCTCAATTCCTCGAGCAGCGCCGCCCGTCCAGGCAATCTAAAGGAAGCAGTGTCCGGATCCAGATCATCCTCCGGATCGATGTGAACCAGCACATCGAGCACCTCGGGATGCTCGCGCAGAACCCGGGCACGCGCCGACTCGGCGATCCTGTGCCCCTCCGAAACGCTGATCCGGGCATCGACCTGGACATGCGCATCAACCAGCGCCTGATGTGCCATCCGGCGCGTCCTTAGCTCATGCAGGCCGAGCACACCCGGCGTCGCCAACAAGCTCTGGCGGATCGCCTCGACCTGCGTCTCCTCGAGCCCGGTATCGACCAGTTCCTTGATCGCCCCCCAAGCCAGTCCGACACCCATGCGCAAGATCATGAAGCCCATCAGGGCCGCCGCCAGCAGATCGAGGAACGCCCAGCCGAGCAGGGCGCCGCCGATGCCGACCACGACGACCAGCGCCGACGCGGCATCGGCCCGGGTATGCAGCGCGTTGGCGATCATCAGTTGCGAACGCAGTCGCTCGGCGACACGAATCAGGTAGCGATAGAGCCCCTCCTTGGCGACAACGGTCAGAACCGCGATCCAGAAAGCTGACATGGCCACCGTCGGCAAGGTCTCGATATGCTGCAGCCGCAGGCCGGACTCCCAGAGAATGCCGCCGCCGATCAGGCTCAGCGAAATGCCGAGTACCAGTGTCGCCGCCGTCTCGACCCGGGCATGGCCGTACGGGTGCTTGGCATCGGCAGGCTGGACGCTCTGCCGACTGGCGTAGATGACGAGAAAATCGGAAAGCAGATCGGAAAAGGAATGCAGGCCATGGGCAACAAGGGATTGCGAATGCGCCAGCAGGCCGACGACGACCTGGACGATCGTCAGAAGCAGATTGACCGCGACGCTGATCCAGGTCGCCCGCTGCGCCTCGCCGGCGCGCTCGGCTGCCGTTGCCTCTACTGGCGGGTGATGTCCGTGCTCCATCCTGTCTGCCCTATACTGTCGGCCTTCGATTCTAGCAGTCCGAGATTATGGGAAAGTTAACCGACATCCTCGCCCTCGCCCAGGCTCGCGGCCAGGCGCTCGAACGCCCCTACGCGGGCGAACTGACACCGGGCGAAGCCTACGAGCTCTTGCAACAGGCGCCCGGCGCCAAGCTTGTCGACGTGCGCACCCGCGCCGAGTGGGACTGGGTCGGGCGCGTTCCCGGCGCCGTCGAAATCGAGTGGAACCAGTACCCGGGCGGCGTGCGCAACCCGAATTTCGTGGCCGAACTGAAACGCCAGGTCGATCCCGAATCCCTGGTCATGTTCCTCTGCCGCAGCGGCGTACGCTCGATCGGCGCCGCCACCGCCGCGACCGAGGCCGGCTACGGCGCCTGCTACAACGTGCTTGAAGGCTTCGAGGGCGACAAGGATGCCAACGGCCACCGCAACAACATCGGCGGCTGGCGCCGCGCCGGCCTGCCCTGGCACCAGGGATAATCCCGCTTCGACGACAAGATCAGCCTCATCAGAGAACAGCATGCAAACCGCGACCATCTCCTTCGATCCGTTCAACAGCCTGTCCGACGAAGCCTGCCAGGAGCGCATCCGCGTTGCCCGCGCCAAGCTCGGCAAGAAGGCCGTCATCCTCTGCCACCACTACCAGCGAGCCGACATCTACCAGCACGCCGACCTGACCGGCGATTCGCTCAAGCTGTCGCGCCTGGCCTCGCAGACCGACTCCGAATACGTCATCTTCTGTGGCGTGCATTTCATGGCCGAAGTCGCCGACATCATGACCGCGCCGCACCAGACCGCCATCCTCCCGGACCTCGCAGCCGGCTGCTCGATGGCCGACATGGCCAACCTGGCCAAGGTCGAACGCTGCTGGCGCGAACTGTCCGAGGTACTCAATGCCGAAGAGGAGGTCACGCCGGTCACCTACATCAACTCAGCCGCCGACCTCAAGGCCTTCTGCGGCGAGCACGGCGGCATCGTCTGCACCTCCTCGAACGCCGGCACCATCGCCAAGTGGGCCTTCGAACGTCGCCCCAAGATCCTCTTCTTCCCCGACCAGCACCTCGGCCGCTGGACCGGTCACAACATGGGCATCGCGATGGACGAGATGGTCGTCTGGGACCCGGATCTTGAACTCGGCGGCCTGACGCCGGCCCAGATCAAGAAAGCGAAAATCCTGCTCTGGAAGGGCCACTGCTCGGTGCACCAGATGTTCCAGAAATCGCATATCGACGCCTTCCGCGCCAAGTACCCGGACGGCAAGGTCATCGCCCACCCGGAATGCAACTTCGACGTCTGCGCCGCCTCCGATTACGTCGGCTCGACCGAGCACATCGTCAAGATCATCAAGGAAGCGCCGGAAGGCACACGCTGGTTGGTTGGCACCGAACTCAACCTGGTCGACCGCCTGGCCAAGGAAGTCCTGCCGCAGAACAAGATCGTCCAGTTCATGGCGACCACCATCTGCATGTGCTCGACCATGCAGCGCATCGACCCCCAACATCTGGCCTGGACGCTGGAGAACCTGGTCGAGGGCAAGGTGGTCAATGCGATCAAGGTGCCGGAGCACGAAGCCGTGCTCGCCAAACTGGCCCTCGACCGGATGCTGGCGATTTCCTGAGACGCTTCTCCCAGAAGGATTGCCATGTCCGTGAGCCATCTCACGGATAGCCTTTCTTAAGTCTTTGGATAGGCGCAGGATTACGCTTTAATTTCGGGTTTCCCCGACATTTCAGCGACATGCGTTTCCTGCGCCACCTGCTCCTGCTGTTTGCCTGCTGCATTCCGTTCGCGGTCTGCGCCACGCCAGCGGTCGCGCTCTATTACGGCAATCGCATTCCGCTGAGCGACTTCCGGACCTTCGACATCATCGTCGTCGAGCCCGGCCACGGGCATGACCCGCGTCGCCGCCAGCCCGGGGACGGCGCCTTGTACGCCTATGTCTCGGTCGCCGAAGTCCAGGCCAGTCGCTCCTATTACAAG
>JAEUOD010000091.1 GCA_016791065.1 Dechloromonas sp.
GGCATCGGGCAGGTGGCCGACGATCCAGGCTTCGAGTTGCTTGTCGGCGCCGCTCAGGATGGCGAGGCCGGTGAGCAGGATGAGCAGGCCGAAGGCCTTCTTGATGCCGTCGATCCGGGCCAGTACCCAGCCGCGTGCGGCGTTGAAGCCGCGCCGCGAGGCATAGGCGACGCCGACCAGGGGCAGGGCGGCACCGATGCCGAAGAGGCCGAGGATGGTGCCGCCGCGCAGGGCGCTGCCTTCGCTCGCCACCAGGGTCAGGGCCGAGGCCAGCAGTGGACCGGAGCAGGGACTCCAGACCAGGCCGAGCACGCCGCCGAGGAGCAGGGCGCCACCCAGCGAGCCGCCGTCCAGCCGTGCGGATGCGGCGTTGGCACCGGAGGCGATGGGCAGCATCCATTCCGTGAAGCGGCGGTTCAGTGCCGGCACCAGCATGACGAGGCCGAAGGCGATGAGCAGCCAGGCGCCGAACAGGCGGACGCTGTCCGAGTCGATGTCGAGCGCCGGGCCGAGGGCGCCGAGCAGGATGCCGATCAGCGCGAAGGAGACGGCCATGCCGAGACCCATCGCCAGCGGGGCGAAGCGGTTGTTCTGAACGGCTCCGCCCAGCACCAGGGGCAGGATGGGAAAGACGCAGGGCGACAGCGTGGTCAGGCTGCCGGCGACCAGGCTCAGGCCGAGATGGGTCAGGGGGATGTCCATGGCGTTGGGCCTAGCGGGCTGCCTGCAGGGCTGCCCGCAGCTTGCCGGCATCGGTCTCGCCGGCCAGGCGGGTCTTTTCATCCGTACCGCGATAAACGATCAGCGTGGACTGGGTGCGCACGCCGAGCTTCTTTTTGAGGTCGCGTTCCTTGTCGTAATTCACGACGAGCAGGGTGCCGGGAACCGTTGCATCGTTGCGTAAGCTTTCGAAAACCTGGGACTGGGCGCGGCAGGTCGGGCACCAGTCGGCATGGAAGTGCAGGCTGACCGCTTCCCCGGCCTGCTGGCGGGCGGCCAGCGTGGCGGCAGAATAGGGGGCGATGTCGAGTGCCCAGGCCGGACTGAGTGAAAGGCCAAGGCTCAGCGTGGCGATGAACAGGGTTTTCATGATCGAGGCTCCAAGAGTGGGATGACATCCATTAGTCGTTGGTGCCCGGCAAAACTTACAGACGCAGCAATCATCGACATGCGATTGGCATTGTTTTGGTGCATCGAAGAAGGTTAAATGGCTTAAACATAGTTGAATCATGGACATAAGCACCGAGTCGGTGCATAGTTCCCGGTGTTGGTGCATGGTTTGGCGCAGCATTTGCCGAAAATCTGCATTCAGCCTGCCGGGCAATGACGCCAGGAAATTTTTGCTGTACCGCCAACGAGGGCGATCGGAACTGACTTGCGGTCGCGTTGAACCTGTTTTCATGACCAGCCAAGCAAGCTCTCCTACCAACGTGACTGTCGAACCCGTCGGCCGCCCGCCATGGCTGCGTTTTGCGCTGCTGCTGGTGATGTTCACCGTGCTGATCGGCGTGCTCGGCATGATTGGCTACCGCTACCTGAGCGACGAAGTGCGGCGTGAAACCGACCGCACCCTGGCCGTGATCGCCGAACAGAAGCGGCAACAGATCGAGGATACGCTGGCCGAGGCGCGGATCGATGCCCGCCTCAATTTCTCCAGCCGGTCGCAACTCGAAATCCAGCTCAGCCAGTGGCTGGCCGGTGGGCGGCGGGATGCCGCCCTGCTGGAACGGATGCAGGCGCGGATGGCCGAGGTGGCGCGGATTCGCGGCTGGGGCGGTCTTGCCGTGCTCGATGCGCAAGGGCGACCGGTCTTCACGGTTGGCCAGGCCGGCCTGGGCGAGCAATTCACTGAACTCGCTCGCGATATCCTGCAACGCCCGCGCATCGAACTTGTAGATATCCACCTCGATCATGAAGGCAAGCCGCGCTACGGGGTTCTGGCGCCGATCGGACTCTCGGGCGAGGTGCCGCTGGGCATCGCCTACCTCAGTTGGCAGGGCGAGCAGGCCTTGTATCCGCTGGTCGAATCCTGGCCGGTCCCGACCCGGACGGCGGAAACCTACCTCGTTCGTCGCGAAGGTGCCGGCGTGCGTTTCCTGACGCCGTTGCGCCATCTGCAGGCGGGGGCGCTGAGCCTGACCCAACTCCTGAGTACCCGACACCTGCCGGCCGCACGTGCGGCCAAGGGCGAGTACGGGATCATCGCCGGTGGCCGCGATTACCGCGGGGTCGAGGTGTTGGCTTATGCCGCGCCCGTGGCCGGTACCCCCTGGCTGATGCTGGCCGAAATCGACGAGGTCGAGGCCTATGCCGGCATCCGTACCATGGCCTGGGCGACCGGCATCCTGGTCGGCTTCGGGCTGCTGTTGCTCTACTCGGGCGGCTACCTGCTCTGGCGCCGCTCCCGGCAGCGGCGCGAACTGGCCGCCCTGCAGGCGCGCCAGGCGGCCGAAGCGCGCTTTCGCGTCATCTTCGAGCAGGCGCCGCTGGGTGTCGTGCTCGTCGATTCGGAAAGCGGCCGGATTACCGAAGCCAACCAGCGTTTTGCCGAGATTGTCGGCCGCCCGGCAGAAGCCTTGCCCGGGCTCGATCCCGCCCAGTTCACCCACCCCGAGGATGTTCGGGCGAGTCGCATCCAGCTGGGCCGCCTGCGCGCCGGGGATAGCCAGGGCTATCGTCTGAACAAGCGCTATTGCCGTCCCGACGGCTCGGTCGTCTGGGCCAGCCTGACTTGTGCCCCGGTCACGGTCGGCGACGAACCGGCACCGCGCTACCTGTTCATCGTCGAGGACATCACGGCGCGCAAGCAGATCGAGGAGCGTCTGGAAATCAGCGAGAAGCGTCATCGCCTGATGGCCGACAACGCGATCGACGTCATCCTGACCCTTGACCTCGACGGTCATTTCTCCTACGTCAGCCCCTCGGTCGAGCGGCTGCGCGGCTATACGGCCGAGGAGGCGATGTGTCAGACGCTGGCCGATGTCCTGACGCCGGAGTCGCTGGTCGTCGCCGAAGGTTACCTGGCCCGCTTGCGCGCCAGTCTGGCGGCCGGGCAGCCGCTGGCGCATTTCCGCGGCGAACTGGAGCATCGCTGCAAGGACGGCGGTACGGTCTGGGCCGACGTCACGGCCAGCCCGCTGCTCAGTCCGGACGGCAGTCTGGTCGAGATTCTCGGCGTCGCCCGTGACATCAGTGAACGCAAGCGCCACGAGGCCGAATTGCGCTGTGCCTACGATGCGGCGGAAGCGGCCAATGCGGCGAAGAGCGAATTCCTCGCGCACATGAGCCACGAGATACGCACCCCGATGAACGCCGTGCTCGGCCTCGCCCAGGTGCTCGAGCGCGAGCCGCTGGCCAGCAACCAGCGCGACATGGTGGCGCGTATCCGGAGCGCCGGCCAGTCCCTGCTCACCATCCTCAACGACGTGCTCGACCTCTCCAAGATCGAAGCCGGACAGCTGCGCATCGAACCCCGCCCCTTTGGCCTCGAGAGCCTGCTCGCCGATGTGGACAGCCTGATGGGGCAGGCGGCGCGAGCCAAGGGCTTGGCGCTGCGTGTGGTCGCGCCGCCCGTTTCGACCGGTTTGCTGGTGGGCGACGGCCTGCGTCTCGAACAGGTGCTGTTCAACCTGATCGGCAACGCCATCAAATTCACCGAGCGGGGCGAAGTAGCCCTCCTGGTCGAGCTTTGCGAAAGCAACGAAGTTGGCGTTCGCTTGCGTTTCGAGGTGCGCGACAGCGGCATCGGTATCGCGCCGGACGCCCTGGCCGGCCTCTTCGTCCCCTTTGCCCAGGCCGATGCCGGCAACGGCCGGCGTTACGGCGGTACCGGGCTCGGCCTGTCGATCTGCAAGCGCCTCGTCGAACTGATGGGGGGGCAGATCGGCGCGACCAGCCAACCCGGGATGGGCAGTTGCTTCTGGTTCGAACTGCCGCTGTTGCGGGCCGACGAGAGTGAAGCCCATTTGCCGCCAAGCCTGCCGTCGCGTCCGCTCGGCCCCTGCCTGGTCGGCGCCCACCTGCTGGTCGTCGACGATAGCGCGATGAACCGCGATCTGGTCGAACGGGCGCTTGGTCTCGAGGGGGCCAGCGTCAGCCTCGCCGCCGACGGGCAGCAGGCGGTGCAGATCCTGGCCAGCCGGCCGGATGCTTTCGATGCGGTGCTGATGGATGTCCAGATGCCGGTGATGGATGGCCTGACCGCCATTCGTCTGATCCGCCAGGAACTGGGTCTGACCGCCTTGCCGATCATTGCCTTTACCGCAGGCGTGCGCGACGAGCAGCAGGCTGCCGCCCGTGCCGCCGGTGCCAACGACGTGCTGGCCAAGCCGATGGATCTCGACGAGATGGCCGACCTGCTGTCGCGCTGGGTCCGCCCGTTGCCGGTGCCTTCCGCAGTGTCGGCCGCGCCGGCCGCCACACCTGCGGCGGAGCCCGATTTCCCGGATATTCCGGGGATCGACCGCGAAAAGGCAGTGAAGCGACTGGGGCGTGACCGCGCCATGTTCCTCAGCCTGCTTGAACTGTTCATCGAGGATAACGCCCAGGCCGTGGCGCTTGCCCGCGCCGAGCTGGCGGTGGGCGATCGCGAGTCGGCCGGGCGGCGCATGCACACGCTGGGCAGCAACGCCGGCTTCCTCTGCGCGCTGGAAATCATGGCGGTGGCCCGCCGACTCGAGGCGGCCATCGCCAATGGCGACGAAGCGCTGGAGCCGGCGCTGGCGGCACTCGAACAACAGATCGCCGCCTTGATTGCCGACAGCGCGCCTTGGCGGCAGCCGGTTCTGGAAACCGCCTGAAGGCTAGACCGTCGTACCCAGCACGATGCCCTGGCGCCGCAGGTCATCAAGCAGAGCGCGTCCATGGGCCAGTAGTTGCTTCGGGTCGGGATGCTGCATTTCCACGGCGATCTGCCGCAGTGCCTCGGTGCCGCTGACCGGTTTGTCCGCGAGGATGGTCAGCAAGCGGGCGCTGGCGGCATTGATTTCGGTGAACTGCACGCAGTCGTCGACGTCCCGGTAAACGACGATCCGCGTCGCCAGCGGTTTGCGCGGCCGGTATCCAGGGCTGATCCGATGCACCGGCCAGGCATAGCTCAGGTTCATCAGCGCCGGGTTGAGGACAATCGGGTCGGCCAGCAGATCGCCGTCGCCATGGCAGGCCGGGCGGGAGGCATCGCTGATATCGACCGCGAGCTCGGCCCACTCGTAGTGAGCCAGATCGGCAAACCAGGCGGGCAGGCGCAGGCGGATATCGGCGGTGGCCAGGTAACGCACGAATTCACGCGGAATTTCGCGGAACCACGGGGTGTGCAGCGGCCAGTCGCGGAAGAAGCTCCGGTTCAGGCGGCGCCAGCCGGCTTCGCCGAGCAGGCTGCGGCAAAGCGGAAAGCAGCTGTCGGTAAAGCTCCGGATGTTGTTGTCCAGCAGTTCGCGGTAGACCGCCATGCGGCGGGCCGGTACACCCGCCGGACGCGGCGTGCGCCGGGGATCGCGGAGGTGGTGCGCGAAGCGGCGCTGGAAATCCTGGAAGTCTTCGGTGTCGGCCGGCATCAGGCGGCTTTCCGGACGGGCTTGCCGGCTGCGGCTTGCAGCCGGACGATCTGCCCGACTTCCACTGCCAGGCTCGGCAGGTCGGGGATGTTGAAATCGCGCTCCAGGCAGGTCGGAACCACCTGGCCAATCTGCCGGTAGGCGGCCGCGAGCAGTGTCCATACGGGGTCGATAACCTCGGCGCCATGTGTATCGACGAGCAAGCCGTCGGCTTCGGTGTAATGCCCGGCGACATGGATGTAACAGGTTCGGTCGAGCGGCAACTCACTCATGAAGGCGAGCGGGTCGAAGCCGAAATTGCGACTGTTGACGTAGATGTTGTTCACGTCGAGGTGAAGCAGGCAGTCGGCTTCGCGGACGACGGCGCCGATGAACTCGCTTTCGCTCATCTCGGCGCCCGGCGGTGCCACGTAGTACGAGGCGTTTTCAATGCCGATGCGCATCTCCAGGATATCCTGGGCTCGCCGGATGCGCTCGGCCGTCCAGCGAACGGCGGCCTCGGTGAGCGGGATCGGCAGCAGGTCATAGAGATGGCTGTCGTCGGCACACCAGGAAAGATGTTCGGTATAGAGCGTCAAGCCGTGCTCGCCCATGAACTGGCGAATGCGGCGGAGCAGCACTTCGTCGAGGGGGCCGGGGCCGCCCAGCGAGAGCGACAGGCCATGGCAGACGAAGGGATGGCGTTCGGTGAACTGGCGTAGCTCGCGGGCCGAGCGGCCGCCCATGCCGGCCCAGTTCTCGGGGGCGAGTTCAAAGAAGGATATACAGTCAGGAACGCCGGACTGGAGCGCCGGGATCAGTTCGCGCCGGAAGCCGAGGCCGGCGCCGCCGAGCCGGGCGGAAGAAGGTGTGGAATGCGTATGGGCGGGCAAGGTTTGCTCCTGCAAGGAGGGGCGGTCGGAAAAGCGCCGCCCCGGTCAGCGGCCTATTTCTTGGCGCCGCACTTCGCTTCGCCACATTTGCCGTCGGCCTTCTTGTCGGCCGCTTTCTTGTCGGCACCGCACTTGGCCTCGCCGCATTTGCCGTCCTTCTTCTTGTCGGCGGCCTTTTTCTCGGCACCGCATTTGGCTTCGCCGCACTTGCCGTCCTGGGTCTTGGCATCGGCTTGGGCCAACTGGTAGCCGGCTTCCAGTCGGGTGGCGCCAAATGGGTTGTCGGCCGCCTGGGCCAGCGGAGCCAGTGTGCCGGCCGCCAGGGCAGAGCCGAGGGCAAGGGTGACGAATTTTTGCTTTTTCATGATTTTCTCCATCGAGGTTGGGTTGCTGTGCAGATCAGTCAGGACGACTCATCCAGGCGCCCGTCGCCTGACGCAGGAACTGGAACTGCTTCTCCACACGCCGGCAGCCGATGCACATCGCCAGGTGCATCCGGAACTGGATGCGCTCCCAGGTGCTGAGCGGGCGTTCCAGTTGCAGCGAGGCGAGACGGGTGGCTTCCTTGCAGGTGATCATGGTGGTTCCAGAGATGCGTTGGGACAGGGCTCCTGAGCGAGTAGTCGTCAGGTAGGTGAAAACCTTACAAAATTTTTTGCAGTATGATCGACTTCCCTTCCAGAAGGTTTCCGCCCATGACGATCGATGCCCTGCAAGACACGCAGTTTCTCACCGAAGTCCGTCGCGACATGCTGCGTTTTGCCGAAATGCAGTTGCGTGACCGGGCACAGGCCGAGGATGCGGTACAGGAAGCGTTGGCCGGCGCCTTGCAGGGCAGGGAGGGTTTTTCGTCGCGTGCCTCGTTGCGGACCTGGGTGCTGTCCATCCTCAAGAACAAGATCGTCGATATCCTGCGCCAGCGGGTGCGCGAGCGCAGCCTGATCGACGATGTCGACGATGCTGATCTCGACGGCTATTTCAACCAGCGCAGCCACTGGGCGGAGGACAGTCGCCCGGCAGACTGGGCGTCGCCGCCCCAGGCCATGGAAAACAAGCAGTTCTGGGAAGTCTTCGAGGCCTGCCTGTATCGCCTGCCCGAGGCGTCGGCACGTATTTTCACCATGCGCGAGGTACTCGGTTTCGATACCGATGAAATCTGCCGGACGCTGGGCATCACCAACAACAATTGCTGGGTGCAATTGCACCGGGCGCGCCTCGCCTTGCGTGCCTGTCTCGGCGCCAACTGGTTCGGTGAAGCGGCCTGAGGACGAAGCTGGGTCAGGCCAGCATGCTGGCGGTGAGGCCCTGGCGGATGAAGTCCTCGATCTGGCCGGCCGGTAGCGGCCGGCTGAAGTAATACCCCTGCATCTCGTCGCAGCCCAGGCGGAGCAGGGCTTCCTTCTGCACTTCGGTTTCGACGCCTTCGGCCAGGACGTGCAGGCCGAAACTGCGGGCGATGCCGAGGATGGCCAGGACGATGGCGTTGGGGCCGGTGGAGAGTCCGAGATCTCGCACGAAGGACTGGTCGATCTTGATGCTGCTGATCGAAAAACGCCGCAGGTAGTTGAGCGACGAATAACGGGTGCCGAAATCGTCGATCGAGATGTGCATGCCGGTACGCCGCAATTGCCGCACCATGGCGATGACGCTTTCGGCATCCTTCATGAGCAGGCTTTCGGTGATCTCGACCTCGAAGGCGCCGTGCGGCAGGCCGTTCTGGTTGAGCGGCAGGGCGATGCGCTCAAGTAGGTCGTTGCGTTCGAACTCGGTGGGCGACAGGTTGACGCTCATCTTGATGTCGCCAAAGCCCCGTTCGCGCAGGCT
This sequence comes from Dechloromonas sp., assembly GCA_016791065.1. GTDB lineage: Bacteria > Pseudomonadota > Gammaproteobacteria > Burkholderiales > Rhodocyclaceae > Azonexus. The sequence goes on from JAEUOD010000091.1 coordinate 8,249, forward strand.
GCGCAGTTGCTGGCAGGCGGCCTCGAGCACCCAGTTGCTGATCGGGACGATGAGCCCGGTTTCCTCGGCCAGCGGGATGAAGGCATCCGGGCTGATCAGGCCCTGGGTCGGATGGTTCCAGCGGATCAGCGCTTCGAAGCCGACAATCCGGCGTTGCGCGTGGCTGACCTGCGGCTGGTAGTAGAGCTCGAACTGATTGCCCTGGGTAATCGCCAGGCGCAAGTCGTTCTCCAGCGAGATGCGCTCGACGTGGCTGGTATTCATGGCCGGCTGGAATTCGAGATAGCCGTCCTTGCCGCGTGCCTTGGTCTGGTACATCGCGATGTCGGCGTTGCGGATCAGTGTCTCCGGCGTTTCGCCATCCTCCGGGAAGACGGCGATCCCGATGCTGACCGTAGCGCGGAAATCCCGCTCGGCCACCGTGAATGGGGGCTTCAGTTCGGCCAGCATCTTCTTGGCGATGGTGGTCGCATCCTCGCAGCTGGAGATGTCGGGCAGCAGCACGGTGAATTCATCGCCGCCCTGGCGCGCCAGCGTGTCGCCCGAGCGCAGGCAGTTGCGGACACGCAAGGCGAAGTCCTTGAGCAACTGGTCGCCGACCGGGTGGCCGTAGGTATCGTTGATCAGCTTGAAACGGTCGATGTCGAGGAACATCACGGCCAGCCGCTGGTTGCGCCGCCGGGCCTGGGTAATGGAGAGGTCGAGGCGATCCATGAACAGCGTGCGGTTGGGCAGGCCGGTGAGCAGGTCGTGGAAGGCCTGGAAGGCGATCATTTCCTCGGCCCGCTTGCGTTCGGTGATGTCGCGCGCGACGCCGGAGGTGCCGACAAAATGGGGCGGCGTGACGCCTTCGCTCGATGAGTAGATGCCCTGCGAGCTGAGGATGGCGACGATCAGGCGGCTGTCGAAATGACGGACACCGTGCTGCTTGTTCTTCAGGCGGACTTCGAAATTGGTCGTGGCCCGTTCGCCGATCCGACGTTCATTGAAAGCGTATTGGGCCTTCTCGATGTCGTCTTCGTGGACGATGACGGAGTAGTGCTGGCCGATCAGTTCGTCGCGGCTGTAGCCGAGCAGGGATTCGATCCGACCATTGACGAAGATGAAGCGTCCGGTGTGGTCAAGGGTATAGATGAGATCGGGCGATTGTTCGACGAGGAAGCGATGCAGGCGTTCGGAATTTTCGAGCCGGGCCGTCATCAGGGTGTGCTCTTTCTCCATCCTGCGGCGGCGCAGGGCGCGCTCGACGCTCTGGATCAGGTCGTTGGGATCGCAGTGCTTGCGGATGAACTCGAAGGCGCCCTGGCGCAGGGCATGGATCGCCGAGTCGATCGACTGGTCGGCGCTGAAGACGACGACCGAAGCGCCGATCTTGTTGCGCGCCAGCCATTCCATGATCTCGATGCCGCCGATGTCGGGCAGTTTGAGATCGAGCACGATCACGTCGATGTCGCGCCGATTCAGACGCTGCAGGGCTTCGCGGCCATTCGAGCACTCTTCGACGGTGCGACCGGCTCCGGCAAGCAATTCCCGGTAGGCGCTGCGGAAACGGGGCTCATCGTCCACGATCAGGATGCGCTGGATGGCATCCGGTTCCGGGATGTTCAGGAGATGCGCGCTGGATGGGTTGAGGTTCATCACTCGGTTACTCCTGCCGGGCTGGCTGCGGCATGGTTCTGCGCGCTTGAGATAGATTCGAATTTGGGCAACAGCAAGGCGACGCTCGTACCCTTGCCGGCCCGGCTCAGGCAGGTGATCGGGATGCCTTGGCGATCGGCCAGGGTGCCGACGATGGAGAGCCCCATGCCGCGTGCCGTGTTGCCACGGGTTTCCGACGGGACATGAATGGAGCGCATGGCTTCGTCGGACATCCCGGGGCCGTTGTCGTCGGTGCGGACCTGGATGTAGGCACGGCCGTTGTGCACGACATGATCGGTCAGCGAAATCCTGATTTGTTGGCCGGCCGAGAGCGCCTCGGAGGCGTTTTTCCAGAGATTCAGCAGAATCTGCTTGAGGCTGTCACGGTCGCATTGGGCGAGCAGTTTTTCCGGGCTGGGGGTGACGTCGACCTTGATGCCACGGGCCTGGAACAGGCTGTCGCCGTAGAGCAGGAGCATTTCCTGGATCAGTTCGGCCACCGCGAGACCGCCCGGCGAAGCCTGGTCGGCCGGGATCTCGCTCATCCGCCCGACAATGTCGGCGACGCGGTCGATTTCCTCGCGCAGGATCTCGAGTTCCTGGCGGACACCGGTTTCCTCGGGCAGCTTGTGGTCGAGGATGCGCAGGTAACTCTTGATGATGCCGAGCGGATTGCCGGCTTCGTGGATGACGCGCCGGGCCTGCCGGAAATACCGGTTCGATGCTTCGGCCTCGGCCTGCTCGCGGAACTGCTTGGCTTCCTGCAAGGCTTCGAGGCTGATGGCGGCAATCCGGCCGAAGTTGATCAGCCAGGGCAGGCGGCGCACCAGGCGCTGGTGCTGGGACGGGCTGAAGCCGCAGACCATGACGCCGGTCGTCCGCTGGCGTGCCCGCATCGGGATGCAGAGCAGGCCGGGGGCGCGCAGGGCGCGCGCGAACTGCTGGTCGATCAGGGCGGGCGGGTTGGGCGCGTCAGCATCGAAGGAAGATACGATGCGGCCCGTGCTCGCGGCCAGGGCAGGCAGCGATTTGAGGGCGCCGGGCTGGATTTCGACCTGGCGGAAGAGCGCCGGCTGATCGCCGATGCTGCCGCCCGAGAGTTTTCCGGTGGCCGGATCGCTGAACAGGATGGCGACCCGGCTCAGCTCGAAGAGGATACGTGCCGATTCCTTGAGCGAGAGCAGGATTTCCGCATCGCTTTCAAGCATGAAAAGATCCTGCTGCAGCGGCTGGAGAAGCGCCATGCTGCCGATCATCGCCGTCAGCTCGCTGTCGTCGTCATCGTCGGCGTTCTTTCGCGGTTCTTCCGGAGCGATGAGGCCTTGCCAGGGCCATTGCGGGAAAAATTCGGTGGGTGGCACGAAACCGAGGGCTTCGGCGACCTGGCGCATTTTTCCTTCTGCCTCATTGCGCAGGGCAGGGAAATCGGGCGATACGGCATTGGGGAACATGCGTCGATGCAATTCGTCCAGCTTCGGGTCGATTTCCGCACAGGTCGTGAGTGTATGCGCCAACCAGACCAGTTGCGGCGTTGCGGCAGCGGTGAGAATTTCTTCAGCGCTGGCATGGTGAAACAGGATGCCGTCGGCAAAAGACGAGTCCAGTTGCCAGTTGTCCGTCAGCAAGGCACCGATTTCCCCGTGATGCGTGCCGAACTGGGCCATTTCGGCGGCCGGCAATTCGTCCTCGCTGGCGCATCCGGCAAGAAGGCGCTGATAGGGGGCGCCCAGAGCGGACAGTAGGGTGAGTTGCCCGACGTCGTGAAGCAGGCCGGCCAGGTAGGCTTCGTCGGGGTGAGCGTGTCCGCTGACAATGGCCAGGCTGCGCGACAGTTCGGCGACGGTCAGGGCGTGCCCCCAGAAGGCATCCAGGGCAATTCTGGCCATCCCGGGACGGCGGTCGAATACTTGCTGGATCGAGAGGCAGGTGGCGATGGCGCGAACCAGGCGTGTGCCGAGGGCCTGGAGACAGTTCTCTACGCTGCGTAACTCGCTGCCACGACGCAAGGCGGGGGAGTTGGCGACACCGAGCATGCGCGTGACCAGTCCGGAGTCCTGTTTGACCAGTGTGGCGAGGTCATCAATCGTGCTTTGTTCGTCGTCGACCAGTTGCAGTAGCCGAACCAGAACCTGAGGCGGCGATGGCAGCTTGCCAGACTCGATGGCCTGGAGAATGGGCTCTGGTAGCTTATGCATGGCTGCAGGCTTTTCGCGCGCGGAAAAAATGCCGGTGGCCTGGGTCAGGCGACCGGTTGTTCGACGCATCATGCCCGCCTGGAAAAAACTCAGTCGAGCAGCAAGAGGAACTTCGCTTCAGCCAAGTTCGCCCCATTGAAAGACTCCCCCACGTTTTCCTCGAGACTACCGATTTCGGCTCGCATGTAGCAAGGTGGCCGAATAGTCATTTGATGGTACTACGTGAGGGATAAAGTTTCTATTTCACCTCATACTTTAGTTATAGGAAGTGAGCATAATTTGTTTGTCTGCAACAGTGTTTCGGGCGAGGGGGTGGATGCGCGACGTGCAAACTTGGATATGTGCGAATTCTGTCAATTTCCGACGCGGCGCAGGTTGATCAGTACAACGCCGCCATCCTCCGCTCCTGGAGCATCGATCAGGACTCCTGGCGTGGCTTTGCCCGAATAACTGCCATCCGCAGCCTTGCGCAGGATGGCAGTGTAATAGAGCTTCTTGCCGGAACTCAGGGCAAGGTAGAGGTGGTCGCCGTTGAGTGCTCCGTCAACATAGTAGCTCCCCATGTAACCGTAAAAACGCCAGCCATCCTGGATGAAATTGCCCTCGCCCCAGTCGGCGGTCCAGTTGCCCGATGAGGTCCATTTCCCGGCGACACGCTCGCTGCTCGGACCGGCCTTGCTTTCCAGCCAGGCATTTCCTTCCGTCTTGGTCATGCTGGCGGCACAGGCGCTCAGCAGCAGCGCGAAGAACAGTGAAACAAGGCGTTGGCGTGTGTTCATGTGCATGTCTTCCTGTGGGTAGGGAGCGAGGTGCCTTTACTATAAATGACGCATGCCCGGGCCGCAAAAAAAGACCCCGCCACATGGGCGGGGTAACAGGGAGGTCTCGAAATGGGGGATTTCGAGGGAGGGTAAAGTTTTGGTCAGTCCTTGCGCCTTCGTTTGAGCCAGTGGCGCGTGGCCATGACGACAGCACCGGCAGCGAGCGCGGCGACAACGGCCTTGAGTGGCTCAGCCTGGCCATCGGTCAGCCAGTCGAAACCGGCGACTCCAACGAAAACCCCGAGGCTTTCGCTGACTGGCAGGTTGTCGCCCAAGGCCATCAGCGCACCCGGCGAGCGACCACCGGAATCAGTGCGGGTTGTGGGGCGGGCAGCATGCCGAACAGGTATTGGCGGGCGGCTGCAATAAATTCTTGGATATTCATTTCGATCATTTCCTCGTGATCCTCTTGGCGGGATTGTTGTTGTTCCATGACGCGTAGTTTAGGGAGGGAGGAGCTCCCCGTCTGTTGCGCAAGCTTGGTTGCGTCGTAACATGAAATGATTCTTGGTGACGCTTTGTAACAGCGTCGCTAGCGGCCCTACTGGTGCGCCTTCCACTCCAGCGTGAAGCGGGCTCCGCCGAGGTGAGGAGAGGCATCGGCAGTGGCTGTGCCGTCATGGAGTTCCAGCACCCGGCGTGCGATCGCAAGGCCGAGTCCATAGCCGCCGGTGGCCCGGTCGCGGGAGCGGTCGAGACGGGTGAAGGCGGAAAAGATGTGCTCTCTTTCGTCTGGCGGAATGCCGATGCCGTCGTCGTCGACATGGATCATGATGCGTTCCCCGATCAACTCGGCGCTGACCAGGATTTCCTTGCCGGCGTATTTGAAGGCGTTGCGCAACAGGTTGCGCAGAGCATAGGGCATCGCCTTGCGGTCGAGGTCGACGTGGAGATTGTCGGGCAGGGCGGCCGTGTCTACGGAAACCTTGAGTTGGCGGCCGAGCAGACGGACGGAATCGACTTCGTCAGCCAGCCAGTCAGCAAAGCGGACGCTGGAGAAATGAGCCTCCGGGGCTTCGCGTTCGAAACGGGCGTAGGTCAGGCTGGTGTCGATCAGATGGTCGAGTTCGTCGAGGTCGTCTTCCATCATGGCCCAGAGACGTTCCCGCTCCGCTGCCTCATCGGTTTCGGCCAGCATTTCGAGGGCGAAACGCATGCGGGCGATCGGCGTACGTAGTTCGTGCGAGATGCCACAAGACAGTTCGCGATGGGTGGCCAGTAGTTGCTGAACCCGTTCCGCCATGCCATTCATGGTATCGGCAAGGGTTGAAAATAGCTGGCTGCGTGCCGGAGGCGAGCGAGCATCGAAATTGCCGTCTCCAAGGTCGCGTGCCGTCTGGCGCAGTGCCTCAAGGTCACGCCAGACTGGGCGCACCCAGAACCAGAGCGCAATCCCGAAGATGACGCCAGTCAGGCTCCAGGTTAGCAGGCGCAGGCGTAGTTCAAGCGGCAGGCGGTCCTTTAGTTCGGGATTGCGGCTGGAGGCGAGCGGGCCGACGACCAGGACCTGGCTGCTGGTGCCCAGGCGGTGGTACATGATGTCGCCATCGTGATCGATGGCGATGTCGCCAGCGTCGAGTTTCTCGACCTGGGTTGGCGTCAGGGCACGGTCGAGCGTCATGCGCTCGACGATGCCCAGGCTGTAGGAAAATTTCTCGTCGAGTTCCTTGATCTTCTTGGGCCAGGTGCTGCGTGGCTGACGAAACAGCTCGGTTTCGATCAGGGTGATCGTACCGCGCATGAAGCGGCGCGCGTAATCGTCGGTGATTCCTCGCTGGGCGGTGGAGATGACGAAGTCGGCGGTGAAGGCGATGGCAACGAAGGAGCCCATTGCCAGCAGGTAGAAATTGAAGAACAGCTTGGAAAGGCTGTATTTTCCGCCGCGCCAGCGCGGCAGGCTGACGCGGAAGAGCGAACGGGCAAGTCCCTGGTTGCGCTCCTTGTCGCTGGCTTCGCCGTCGGGCGAGTCAGTTCCAGTCATGCTTGCTGAACAGGTAGCCCTTGCCGCGAACAGTCTTGATCCGGGTGGGGTTTTCCGGGTCGTCGTTCAGCTTTTTGCGCAGGCGCGAAATACGGGCATCGATCGAGCGGTCAAGTCCATCGAAGCCGATGCCGCGCAATTCCTGGAGCAAGTCGTCCCGCGACAGGACGTTGCCGGCATGGGTGGCGAGCAGCCAGAGAAGGTCGAATTCGGCGGTGGTCAGGTCGATTGCCTCGCCGGCCAGGGTGGCGGTTCGCGTTGACTGGCTGATGCGGAACTGGCCGAAAGTCATCGCTTCGGTTTCGCTCGTACTGCTTTCCCCGGCGGCTGGCAGGCGGCGCAGCAGGGCCTTGATGCGGGCCAGCAGGACGCGCGGTTGTACCGGTTTGGCAATGTAGTCGTCGGCACCCATCTCGAGCCCGAGGATCTGATCGAAGTCTTCATCGCGGGCGGTGAGCATCAGGATGACCCCACGATACTGCGCGCGGACGGCGCGGCAGACCTCGAAACCGTCCTTGCCGGGCAGCATGACGTCGAGAATCACCAGATCGGGCTGTTCGGTCAAGATGCGTGATTCGGCGGTATCTCCGCGCGGTTCGATGCTGACCTTGAGATCGTTCTTGGTGAGGTATTCGGCGGTCAGTTCGGCCAGCCGTTCGTCGTCTTCGACAAGGAGTATGCGCGTGTTCATCCAGTAATCTTAACGGCCGGCCAGCGAACGGTCCACCGCTCCGTTCAGGCAGGCAATGGCTTAGAATCGGCACCCTGACTTGATCTGGAAACTGGCTGGATGATGAATATTTGTGCGAAGGTGCCGGTGCGGGCGTGGTTTGCCGCACTGTCGCTCGGTTGTTTCGGTCTGGTGGCAGTCGGCATGGAGTTGCAACTGCTGTTGCGTCTGGCGCCCTGTCCGTTCTGTATTTTTCAGCGTGTGCTCTATCTGGCGATCGGCGGGTTGGCCTTGCTCGGATTCGCCTGGCCGGCGCCGCGAATGCTTTGGACGGCGCTGATCGGAGCTCTCGCCATTCTGGGCGTCGGCATTGCCGGCTATCAGAGTTATATGCAGGCGTTTCCCGAACTGGTGACCGAATGCGGCTATGCCGAGCCGAATGTCATCGAGCGTCTGGTCGATTGGCTGGGCATGCAATGGCCGGCCATGTTCATGGCGACAGGCTTTTGCACGAGCAAGGAGTGGGTATTCCTCGGGCTCTCGATGGCCAACTGGTCGGTCGTGATCTTTGCCGGGATCGCTGCTTACGCGGCCCTGCTGTTCATGCGCAAGGGATAGAAAAACAAAACCCGCCGAAAGGCGGGTTTGTCGAAAGCTGGAGAGTGCGGCTGAATTACTTCAGCTTCACTTCCTTGTAAGCGACGTGCTTACGAGCCTTCGGGTCGTACTTGTTGAACTCCAGCTTTTCAGGCGTAGTACGCTTGTTCTTGGAGGTGGTATAGAAGTGACCAGTACCAGCTGTGGATTCCAGCTTGATTTTTTCGCGACCGCCTTTAGCCATTTTTATCTATCCTTCCTTAATCAGACTTCGCCGCGAGCACGCAGGTCGGCCAGAACGGAGTCGATGCCGTTCTTGTCGATGACGCGCAGGCCGGCGTTGGAAACGCGCAGACGGACGAAGCGGTTTTCGCTTTCGACCCAGAAGCGGCGGTACTGCAGGTTCGGCAGGAAGCGG
>JAEUOD010000150.1 GCA_016791065.1 Dechloromonas sp.
GAGAAGCCGCGAGCGGCCATCAGTTCGAGCGGCGGGGTCGAGCCGAGGAACAGCTTCAGCACGTTGATGTAGCGGGCATCGGTGACCGACAGGTGGCCGTTGTTCTGGTTGAAGCCGTCGAGGATGGCGTACAGCTTGCGCTCCTTCTCGGCCTGGTACTTCCAGTAGGCGTCCATGGTCAGGCGGAAGGGATCTTCCCACTTGTCCCAGTCGTGAATCTTGATGCCTTCGTAGGTGGTCTGCGGAAAAACCTTGTCCATCGGCTGGTAGGTCGTATCCCAGGCCAGATCGCGGGTCATCAGGCTGTAGCGCTCCTTGAGGCCGAGCTTCTTGGCAACTTTCATATCCATGGTGTTCTCTCCTTGCGCGCCGGAATCAGGAATTCCAGCTCAGGGTGAATTCGTCGTCAGTCTCGTCGAGGTGACCGGAAATGGTGATCAGGTGCAGTTGCAGTTCCTGCAGGTCGAATTCGCGACCCATCTTTTCCTCGACGGTTTCGCGCTTGATGACTAGGCGGTTCGGCACGTCGATCTTCACCATCGAAGGTTGGTCATCGACCATGGCGCCGGGGTTGTCGTCAAGGATCGCCTCGATGATGCAGCGGGAGTCGTCGTTCTTCTGGAATGCGATAAATGCGTTGGACATGCAGCTTCCTTTACAGGGTGATACCGGCCTTGGCGGCACGGGCATTCAGGTTCTGGACGATTTCTTCCATAACCGAGTCGGCATCGGCGCCGAAGGCCAGGCTGGCGACCGGACGCAGGGCCACGATGGCGCGCTCGCGCCAGTGCTTGATCCACTCGGCCAGCTTGGCCTTGTTGGCCGGGTTGTCGGCGGCAGCCACCTTGAGAATGGAATCCATCCATTTCGTGGTTTCACCGAACCATTCGCGCTGGAAGCGGGTGAGCATCGAGAACACCGGGCCGTAAGCGGCATTCAGCTTGTCGTTGTAACGCTCGAAGATGAGCGGATAGAGCAGGCCTTCGAGGGCGAAATCCTGGGCGACGAGGACTTCGAACCAGTCCTTCTCGACCATCAGGTCTTCGACGTAGCGGCGCAGCTCCTGCCACTCAGCCCCTTCCAGCCAGGCCGTCTTGGCCGTGGCCACCGCCTCGAGGTCGTCGAAAGCCATGCCCAGGCGGGTCACGTACTGGGCAACGCCGAGCTGGTCCATGCTGGCGTAGCAGGCGGCCTGGGAGATGGCGATGCCGTAGCCATAGGAAGAGACATAGGCCTTGTTCAGGTTGGAGGCCCAGGCGACATGGCGCAGCGGCAGGAAAACCTTGAGCGCCTGGTCCTTGCCGGCAACCGGGTAAGCGGCGGCCAGGCCGAGGTCGTCAACCAGATCGAAGTCGCCTTCGGCGATTTCCTGCATCTTGCCGCGCGCCAGGGTCCACGCGCCGTAGTAGTACTGGCGGGGATCCTTCAGGGCATACCAGTCCTTCATGGTGATCGCCGTGCGCGTCTCGTCGAAGATGTCGCGCTGCGGTTCCCAGGTCGGGCGATAGTGGTAGTTCTCCACCGGTTGCAGGTCCATCGTCGCCTCGATGTAGCGCGACGCCGGCTTGTCGGCACCCATGCGGCGGGCCAGGTGGCCAAAGGTCTGGCGCAGCGGCGTAATGCTCACCGTCCTCAAATCAATTGCCATGCTTGTCTCCTTGTAATCCCCAACGCTACGGACGTCCGTGGCGGAAAACCAAAAAAATTAACGAAACCGCTGGTGCGTCGCCTGATGCAGGTTCCAGTGGAAATCGGCGTCGGCCGCTTCCGTATCCGCCGGCGCCGGCTTGGCGTCGGTCAGCATCTCGACCTGATTGGCCTGGCAGAACTCGTCAAAGGCGGCCTTGGGCATGACCAGCTCGGCCGCCACATCCGGATCACCGACGGCGAACTCGAATTCGATCAGCCCGTTGGGCAGGGTGCGCATGACGCGCACGAATTTGCGCGTGATGTCGAACTTGCCTTCCGCCATGTCTCACTCCTCATTTCTTGACTGCCTTGCAGCAGCGCTTTGATGAGAGACATTAAATCTTTTACTAAGATATTAATGAATGGACGTTTGGGGAAATGACTTGTACTTTTCGTAACCAGGGGAAAATGTCAGCCTTGGCCGTCGCGCCGAAACTGACTCGGCGGAAAGCCGGTGCGCTTGGTGAAGAAGCGCGAAAAATAGGCTGGATCGGCAAAACCCAGCTGGTAGCTGATCTCGCTGACCGGCACCGCCGAGTAGCGCAACAGGCGTCGCGCCTCCTGCAGCAGGCGCTCATGCACCACCTCTTTCGAGGGACGGTCGGCCATCCGCCGACAGATATCGTTCAGGCGCGCCTCGGTCACCGACAAACGACCCGCATACTCGGTCAGCGTCAGGTGATCCCGGAAATGGGCCTCGACGAGGTCGCAGAAACTGAGAAAGAGACGCAAGTCCTCGCTGCGCTCCGCCCGTTGGGCAGTCACCGGCTCACGGGCAACGAGCAGCCGGCTGAGGTGGATGAAGGCGCTCTCGCCGAGGGCCAGTAACAACGCCAGGTGGCCCTTGGCATCGCGCGTGAATTCCTTGCGCAACAGCTCCACCGAGGCCAGCAGGCCGTCGAACTCAGCCGCAAAGTCGGCCGGCAGGCTCGACAACTCGAGAAAGGCCGCCTCGCGCAGCAAGGGCTCCGGCCACTGACCCGGCATGGCCTTGTACCAGGCGCGCACGACTTCCTGGCGCACCGTCAGCACATGGCCGTCCGTATCTTCTTCGGAGTAAAAGGAGTGCGGGATGGTCGGCGGCGTGAAGATGATCAACGGCGCCTTGCCGTAGTAGACCTGCCCGTCAAGATTGAGGCGAATGCTGCCACGAATCAGCAAATGCACCTGATAGAAGCAGTAGTGGCGATGCG
>JAEUOD010000163.1 GCA_016791065.1 Dechloromonas sp.
TTGGTGATGACCAGCTTCAACGGGTCGAGCACGGCGACGCGGCGCTCGGCCGATTCGTTGAGCACTTCGCGGAAGCAGTCCTCGAAAGTGATGTAGTCGATCAGCGAGTCGTGCTTGGAGACGCCGATGCGCTCGGCGAACAGGCGGAAGCCTTCCGGCGTGTAGCCGCGACGGCGGGCGCCGACCAAGGTCGGCATGCGCGGGTCGTCCCAGCCGTCGACATGCTTTTCATCGACCAGCTGGATCAGCTTGCGCTTGGAGAGCACGACGTAGGTCAGGTTCAGGCGCGAGAATTCGATCTGCTGCGGCAGCGGGCGCTGCAGCAGATTGCCTTCGGCCAGGCGCTCGAGCAGCCAGTCATAGAACGGGCGCTGGTCCTCGAACTCGAGCGTGCAGATGGAGTGCGTGATGTTCTCCAGCGCGTCCTCGATCGGGTGGGCGAAGGTGTACATCGGGTAGACGCACCACTTGTCGCCGGTGTTGTGGTGCGTGGCGTGGCGGATGCGGTAGATGGCGGGGTCGCGCAGATTGATGTTGGGCGAGGCCATGTCGATCTTGGCGCGCAGGATGTGCGCGCCGTCGGCGAACTCGCCGGCCTGCATGCGCTTGAACAGGTCCATGTTCTCGGCGACCGAGCGGTTGCGGAACGGCGAATCCTTGCCCGGCTGGGTCAGCGTGCCGCGGTTAGCGCGCATTTCCTCGGCCGACTGGCTGTCGACGTAGGCGTGGCCGGCCGAGATCAGGTATTCGGCGAACTGGGCCATCCAGTCGAAATAGTTGGAGGCCTGGTAGAGGTTGGTTTCGCCATTCTGTTCCCAGGAACAGCCCAGCCACTTCACCGCATCGACAATCGAATCGACGTATTCCTGTTCTTCCTTCTCCGGGTTGGTGTCATCGAAGCGCAGGTGGCAGCGGCCGCCGTAGGCCTGGGCGAGGCCGAAATTCAGCAGGATCGACTTGGCGTGGCCGAAGTGCAGGTAGCCGTTCGGCTCGGGCGGGAAGCGGGTGCGGATCTTCGCCGGGTCAAGCGGCGCCACGGCGTGGTCGGCGGCGGTGCCGGGATGGCCGGCCCAGCGGCGCTGGGCATGCTTGCCGGCGGCGAGGTCGGCTTCGACGATATTCTTGATGAAATTGGCGGCGGGGGCGGCTTCTGGCTTGTTGGGGCTGCTCACGGTAAAACCTCTTGGCGGAATCGCGCTATTTTAACCGGCAGCCGCTGGCAAACCGCTACAATCAACGCTTATGTCCATCCTGCATAACCTGAGTGCCCTCAATTTCCTCGCTGTCGGCTTTGGCGCGGCCCTCGGCGCCTGGGTTCGCTGGCTCCTCGGGCTGGCGCTCAATCCCCTGTTGCTCGCCTTGCCGCTTGGCACGCTGGCCGCCAACCTGATCGGCGGTTACTTGGTGGGCGTCGCTGTCGGCGTGTTCCACCTCAATACGCATTTCCCGCTGGCCTGGAAACTGTTCGCCATTACCGGCTTTCTCGGCGGGCTGACCACTTTCTCGACCTTTTCGGCCGAAGTCGTCGAACGCTTGCTCGCCGGTCAGCCGGTGCTGGCCATCGGGCTGGCATCGGTGCATCTGGCCGGCTCCCTGACGGCAACATATCTTGGCCTGCTGAGCGTAGGGGCGACCCGCATCTGGTCCTGAAAGCCGCTTGCAATCAAACGGCAACAAAAGCTTAAGAGAATGTCCTCTCCAAATTTTCCACTGGAGATGATCATGCGTTCCCTCATCCTGGCGATTGCCGCCGCGACCGCCATCACGGCCTGCGCCAGCACCACCCCCGCTCCCGAAAAGTCCGCTGCAGCGCCGCTGCCTGTACCGGCCAAGCCCCTGCCGCAATGCTATTCCGGCGATCATGGCAAGTTCTTCAACGCCGGCGACAAGGCGAACGTTTCCGGCGTCGAGGTGGTTTGCGAGAAGACCAGCGACGGCAAGTCGGCCCAGTGGATGGGCGTCAAAACCAAGCACTGACCGTTCGCTTCCGGGATGTCGGCCGCCAGGATTGGGGCGGCCTGTTTATCAAATTTCCGGACCAAACGCTCAGAAAAGGCGTTGCAGATGGCCGGCCAGGTGACGCTCGCTGACAAAAGTCAGATCGTACATCGCGGTGAACGCCTTGGCATTTTCGTCGCTCAGACCCGCGATGCACATGACGAACTGCTTGCCGTTGATGCCGAGCCGCTTGCGTAAAGCCAGGTAGCGATCGATATTCTGGCGGAACTCACCGCTCTTGCACTCGATACAGATAGGCGTCGTGCCATCTACCAGCATGAAAACGTCCAGCTCGTATTGATCGTTGTTGCCGAGCACAATTTCCAGGCCGCGGGCACACGAGAAGCGGCGATTACGTTCCTTGGCATAGCGCAGGCAGGACATCAGGGCATGCCATTCAAGCCACTCGCCGTTGAAGAAATTGCGAATGGCCGGCGCCGTTTGCAGGATGAGGCGGACATTGTTTTCCGGCTTGTTGTGGAAGCACTTGGCAACAAAGGAAAAGTCATACAACTGTTGGCAAAAGGCGGACAAGGCCTTGGCATCCTGAGGCGACTTCTTGTCGAGGTGGATGGTCGTGCTGGAGTGCTCTTTCTGCTGCGACCAGCGGATTCGCTCAACGACCTCCTTGAAAAGTTCGAGATTGCTGCCGATGACTTCGGCAATCTCGTCGAAAAAGCCGCTGGTATCGACACTGCGCATGTCAGCCTGAACCTTGATCTGCTTCTTTCGGAACCAGTCGTAGATCGGGCCATGCTGCAATTCGGTTGCCAGCAGGTCGGTATTGCCGAGGTCGATATCGGCAAGTGGTGATGCGGCTTTTCCCGGTGGCGTGTCAGTCGTCTGGACTGCCGTTGGCGATTTCAGTCGAATCAGCTCGCGCTGGGCTGCAAAATATTTGTCGAGCAGTTTCTCGATGAAGAACAGCGTCGGATAAATGGCCGCCGGTGCGTTGCATTTGGGGCAGGTGGTGTTTTGCCCCGCTTGACTGTCTGCCTGTTCGGAAAGCAGTCCGCATTTATTGCATCGAAGAATGGCCATTTGCGCAGGGAAGGAGATTCGACATGCAAACAGTATACCCCGGTGCTTTGTCAGGCCGCCTTCTTCAGCAGTTTCAAACACGCCACCGAAGCTGCCAGGTCGAGCGCGCTGAAGTCGTCGAAGTTCTTCAGCGCCGGGTTTGCGCCCTTGTCGAGCAGGAGCTTGACGAGATCGGGCTTGCTGTTGGACGCGACGTACATCAGGGCGGAGGCGCCGTTGCCATTCTGCAGGTCGATATCGATGCCGGCGGCGATCAGGCGTTCGATGATGGCGTGGCTGCCGTTGTAGCAGGCCAGCCAGAGGGCATTGCAGCCGTCGGCATTGGTGACGGTAATGTCGACGCCGAGGGCGAGCAATTCTTCGACGATGTCCAGTCGGCCTTCCTTGCAGGCACGCATCAGCGGGGTGAAGCGACGGTCGGCCTGCGGTGCTGATATATCGTCTGGCGGAAAGCCGTGTTCGGCGAGAAAGCCGGCGAGGGTCGGGGTCATGCTTGCTCCTGTTGGCGTTGCGGATAGGGGGGCGAGGTTTCGATGCGTGCATCGGTGATCGGCGTGCCGACGGTGAAGTGATAGACGCTTTGCCAGCGCGTGCCTTCAAGGCCGAAAGCCTGGTGCACCGGGTCGTCGAAGAAGCAGCCGATGCCGGTGCCTCGGACGCCGGCGGCCTCCGCTTCGAGGTAGAGCACCTGGCCGATCAGGCCGGCTTCGCGCAGCAGTTCGCGGTAGCCGTAGGCATCGGCGGTGGCCGCCTCGAATTCGCCGAGCATGCCGAGCGAAAAGGCGCTGGTGGCGGCAATGTCCTGATGGCAGGAAAGGCTGCGGGCGAGGCGTTGCACTTCCTGCAGGCCGAGTTCGGCAAGACACGCGAGACCCAGATGCGATGGCGATCCAGCAACGGCATGTTTCTCCGGAAATCGCCCGGCCAGTGCGGTGTCCAGGAGGCAGCCGGCTTCTGCCGTGCGCGGCAGCAGGTAAAGCCCTGGGGAGAGGCCATCGACGCGCAGCACGAAGAGCAGCAGGTGAATGCGGGGCGCATTTTCCTGAGCGGCGAACGGAACTTGGGGGCGCGGAAGGATGCTGTCCAGCATGCGGAAGAAATCGGCTTGCGGCAGGCTGCATTTGGGATCGAAACGCTGGCCGCTGCGCCGTTGGCGGATGATCTGCGCGCTGCCGACGGGGCTTGGATGCGGCGCTAGCGGCGGCAAGTCGGGCCAGGTCGGCGCCGAACGCTGGAGCAACCCGGCGGCAGCAGGGCGGCTCAGTGCCGCCGCCTGATCCACGATGCTCCAGCGATAGCCGGGCGAAGGATCGATCCGGCTCGGCTGGCCTTGCCATGTTGCCGCAGCCAGGCGTTCGAGCAGGGTGTCGACCGGCGGCACGGCCTGCAGGCCGGGAGCGCCGAT
Organism: Dechloromonas sp.; assembly: GCA_016791065.1. Lineage (GTDB taxonomy): Bacteria > Pseudomonadota > Gammaproteobacteria > Burkholderiales > Rhodocyclaceae > Azonexus. The sequence continues at coordinate 4,445 of JAEUOD010000163.1, forward strand.
GGCGAGCAGGATTTCCGGTTCCTCGTTCTCGGTGAAGGCGTAGCGTGAAGGCGGGAAGTCTTCGCTGCGATCGAGGCCGAGCAGCCGGCCGAGGCTGGCGCCGGAAATGCCCAGTGGGCGGACTTCCCAGCCGAGCACGGCGGCAGCGTAGGCGAGCGAGCCGACGGCGTGGCCGACATCGAGCTGGCAGTAACGAAAGGCGCGTTCACCGTATTTCCAGGCTTCGCGCCACATCACGCTGCTCAGCGCCACGGCTAGCCAGGGGGCTTCGTTGGCAGGGGCGCTCAGGGCGCGGCCTTCAAGGGCATGTTGTTCCGGCTCGTAATGGTGCAAGCCGTCGGGTAAGTCGGGCAGGCCGCCGGCGAGTACCCAGGCTTCGACCGGGTGCAGGTTGCCGGAGGAGGGATTGCAGCGCAGCGCCCAGCGGCTCGGCCCCCAGCTTTTCCAGGCGGAGATGGCGAAGGAGAGTTCGAGCAGGGCGCCGAGACTGTCGAGCGAGACGCGAACCGGCTTGCCCGGTGCCATCGTCAGTTCGCCGAAGGGGCGGTCGTAGCGGTTCGCCGACAACGGCAGTTCAAGCACGGGCGCACCGGCGTAATGGCGGAATGCGGCGGGCTGGGCGTCCCAGTCGAGCTGGCCGGGGCCTTCGGCGAAGGCCTCGAAGCGATGTTTGGTGCGCGCGTGATAGGCGCGCAGGGCGTTTTGTGGGGTATCCGACACGATGGCCTTCTTTTCCTGGGTTGCAAGGGCTTGAGCAAGCCCCATGCCCGTTTGAAATCATGGGCTTGCCGAGGTTGGCACCATCTCTGCAAGAAGGTTCAAACCCCAACCCGACAACAGAGGAGATCATGATGGAAACAACCACGCCTCCGATTACCCGCGAAGCGGCCTTGCGCGTTGCGCTGGCCGCCCGTGCCATGCCTTCGGTATCGCTGCCCGCCTTGCTCGACCTGCTGCAGCGCCGGCTCGGCGACGAGATCGACGAGGAAAAACTGCGCCAGGTCACCGTCACCATGCTCAAGACCGGCTTTGCCAGCGCCGATGGCGAGGAGGACGGTGAAGATATCGGCATCGGCCTCGAGGCGATGAAGCTCGCCGTCCGCATCCTCTGGGGCGAGACGCAGGGCGACGATTCGTTGCCCAAGATCCAGTCCTATACGGATGGCGAGATGCCCGGTTCGGTCCGTGTCGCCATTGCTTCCGACAAGGGCGACCTGCTCTCCGGGCATTTCGGTTCCTGCCTGCGCTTCCTGGTTTATCAGGTATCGCCGACCGAGGTCCGCCTGGTCGATATCCGCGACACGATGGATGCCGAGTTTTCGGAAGACAAGAACCTCTGGCGCGCCAAGCTGATCGGCGACTGTCACGTCTGCTACGTCGTCTCGATCGGCGGGCCGGCGGCGGCCAAGGTGATTCGTGCCGATATTTACCCGATCAAGGTGCCGGAAGGTGGCCCAGCACTGGACATCATCCGGCCCTTCCAGGTGGCCATGGTCGAATCGCCGCCCCCCTGGCTTCTCAAGATACTCGGTGTCGCCGCCGAAAAGCGGCTGCGCAATTACAACGCCGCGGTGGTGCTTGACTGAATGAGGCCTGTCGGCGGCCTAGGCCGCCCGCTTTTCCATCTGCGACGGGAACAGGCCGACCATGGTGGTCAGCGTGCTCTCGCCGCCGTTCCACCAGATCGCCACCCAGGCTGCGCCGTCGTTGTCGATGCGCTCGACGACGCAGGTTGCGCCAATCATGTCCATGAACATGTCGCTATCGTCCTCGTCCATGTCGGGGTCAGGCGTGATGTCGAGGATGCGGATGGTGTCGCCGGCGGCGACGGGTTGTCCCTTGTGGTCGATGGTCGTGGTCATGGCGGGCTCCGTGGGCGGTGTCGTGATGCCGTGTCGCAAATCCGACGTCGGCAGGCAGTTTTTCCCTCATGTGCAACTGGCGTGCCAAGCGGCGGTTGTGACTGTTCCCATGTAACGCTTTCCAGGAGATCGTGAATCATGAACAAGATAGGTCTGTTCTTTGGCACCGAAACCGGAACCACGCGACTGGTCGCCAAGAAGATGCAGAAAAAGCTCGGCGACGAGATCTGCGACAAGCCGGTCAACGTCAACCGCATCACGCCGGCCGAGATGCTGGCCTACGATGCGCTGATCCTCGGCACGCCGAGCTATGGCATCGGCGAGATCCCGGGTAACGGCGCGTCGGGCTGCTTCGAGTCGAACTGGGCCGAATTCCTCGCCCAGATGCCGGAGAAGCTGGATCTGTCGGGCAAGCGCATTGCCTTTTTCGGGCTGGGCGCGCAGGAGCGTTATGCGGACCGTTTCTGTAGCTCGCTGTTCGCGCTGGTCGAGGTATTCAAGGGCTGGGGCGCCGAGATCGTTGGCGACTGGCCGCTCGACGGCTATACCTTCGAACAGTCAGCCGCCGTGGTCGATGGCCGCTTCGTCGGCCTGATCATCGACCAGCGTACGCAAGGCATGCATACCGACGAACGGATCGAGCGCTGGCTCGCCCAGGTCACGCCCCTGCTGCTGGAAAAGCTCGGCGTCGCGGCTTGAGCCAGCGTTTTATTTCAGCGCTTCCCCAATGCCGATGTCGAGTCCCCGCATGAAGGCCTCGACAGCCGTGGTGTAGGGGGATTCGATGCCGAGCAGGTGGTTGATCTCGGCATGGCTCAGATCCTGGCCGAGCGCGGCGGAACGGGTGCCGAAAGATTCGGCGCGGCTGACGAATTCGCGTGCCTGCGGACAGGCTTCAAGGCGTAGCCGGGAACAGATGAACAGGATGGGGGCGGTGCGGCCGGAGAGCTGGTGGTAGGGCGACACGCTTGTCCAGTAGGTCGGATCGCTGCCGAAGGCGCGTTCGTACAGCGGCAGATGGCGGACCGTCATGATCGCCGGTACGTTGAGCGCGCCGCTGTCGAGCACGACGCTGCCCAGCCAGGGGCGCGCGCCTTCGGCGGTCGCCAGGGCGGGCTTGGCGGCGAGCAGGGCGACGAGGTGACCACCGGCGGAATGCCCCATCAGGATGAACTTGTTGCGGTCGCCGCCGTAGCTTGGCGCCAGTGACTGAGCCATGGCCATGGCGCGGGCAACATCCTGTGCCTGTTCGAGCGGCCGGGCCTTGGGCAGCAGGCGGTAATTGACGGCGACGACGACGAAACCACGGGGCAGCCAGCGTGCCAGCTTGTTTTCCAGCAGATAGCGCGAGTCCTTGTCGCCATTGCGCCAGGCACCGCCATGCACGAGCAGGATGACCGGGGCGTTGCGGGCCTGTTCGGGAGCGTAGATGTCGAGGCGTTGTTCTTCGTCGCTGCCATAAGCGACGTTGCGTTTGATCAGCGTTTGGGCACTAGCGGCAGCGGAAAGCAGACAGGCCAGAAGCAGCGCGGCTAGAAAACGGTGAAAGGGCATCGAGAGTCTCGGTCTTTGCCTCGTCGGGTCGCTGGGTTCAAGGCAGGAAAATAGAACGATACCATAGACCGATGGCATCGATTGCCTTGTTTCGGGGGGCGATTGCTCTGTGCCGACAGCGATTTCAGAGCACGTGACGGAGAATCGCGACGAAGTGCGCCAGGCTGCCGCCGATCACGAATAGATGCCAGATGCCGTGCCAGTGACGAAAGCGTTCGTCAAAGGCGAAGAAAACGGTGCCGACCGTGTAGAGAACGCCGCCTGCCGCCAGCCATATCAATCCGGGCAAGCCCAGGCTGGCCAGCAAGGGCCGGATGGCCACGAGGACGATCCACCCCATGACGGCATAGATAACCAGTGACATCACCCGCGCTTCCGATCGCGGCTTGATTTCCTGGAGCATGCCGACCACGGCCAGCGTCCAGACGATGGCGAAGAGCGTCCAGCCCCAGGGGCCGCGCAGGCTGATCAGGCAGAAAGGGGTATAGCTGCCGGCAATCAACAGGTAGATCGAAAAGTGGTCCAGCTTGCGCAGGACGCGTTTGGCCTTGCCGCGTACGCTGTGATAGAGGGTGGAAATGCTGTACAGCGTGACCAGGGTCGTTCCGTAAACCGCGATGCTGAAGATCGTCCAGCCATCGCCCTTGGCGGTGGCCAGCGCGAGCAGCCACAGCGCGCCGCCCAGTGCGAGCAGGGCGCCGATCAGGTGGGTCCAGGCATTGAAACGTTCACCGTGATACATCGTGCCTCCATTATCCCTTCCGCCGGCAAGCGCGGGTTGGCTATCTCGGACTCCGATCGGCAGGCTTCGTTCCACTGGGGGCGGGTGGTTGAAACTACGGGGCAGGCCGCCGGCATCTCCGCCTCGATAGCCAATTCGGGGATAATGCGCGCCTGACCGACACCGAATGCCATGCCGCAAAACGCCACTTCCAACGCCCGCCGTCCGCGCCGGGAAACGCTCGACGATTGTCTCTCCGCCGATCTGCCGCGCCTGCGCGCCCTGGCCCGCAACATGGAGCAGGGGCATGGCGAGCGCCGGGCGCGTGCCCAGTCCGATTTCGCCGCGCTGCTCGAGCGTTCGCGGGCTGCCTGTGCCGAGCGGCGCGCCCGACTGCCCAAGCCGGAGTTCCAGGCTGACCTCCCGGTCAATGAGCGGCGCGCCGAAATCGCCGAGCTGATCGCCAGGAATCAGGTGGTGATCGTCTGCGGCGAGACGGGTTCGGGCAAGACGACCCAGTTGCCGAAGATTTGCCTCGAACTGGGGCGCGGCGTCGCCGGACTGATCGGCCATACCCAGCCGCGTCGGCTGGCCGCCCGCTCGGTGGCGACACGCCTGGCGCAGGAACTCAAAACCCAGGTCGGCGCCGGGGTCGGCGTCAAAATCCGCTTCCAGGACCGGACCTCGCCGGAAAGCTGGGTCAAGCTGATGACCGACGGCATCCTGCTTGCCGAAAGCCAGTCCGACGCCTACCTCAACGCCTACGACACGATCATCATCGACGAGGCGCACGAACGCAGCCTGAACATCGATTTCCTGCTCGGCTACCTCAAGCAGTTGCTGCCCAAGCGGCCCGACCTGAAGCTGATCATCACCTCGGCGACCATCGATGCCGAGCGCTTCTCGCAGCATTTCAACGGCGCGCCCGTGATCGAGGTCTCCGGCCGCCTCTACCCGGTCGAGGTGCGCTACCGGCCGGTGACCGATCTGGAGAAAGACGACGACGAGCGCGATCTCTACGCTGCCATCGTCGATGCCGCCGATGAACTGTCGCGCCTGGGCAGCGGCGACATCCTGGTTTTCCTGCCCGGCGAGCGCGAGATCCGCGAGGCGGCGGAAGCTCTGCGCAAGCATGCACTGGCCCGGCCCGGGCTGTCCTCGGCCCACGCGCCGGACATCCTGCCGCTGTTCTCGCGCCTGTCGGCCGGCGAGCAGGATCGCATCTTCAAGCCTTCCGGCGGCCAGCGGCGCATCGTGTTGGCCACCAACGTTGCCGAGACCTCGCTCACTGTACCGGGCATCCGCTATGTGATCGATACCGGCCTAGCGCGCGTCAAGCGCTATTCCTACCGCAACAAGGTGGAACAGTTGCAGATCGAGAAGGTTTCGCAGGCTGCGGCTCGGCAACGGGCCGGCCGCTGCGGCCGGGTCGCCGCTGGTGTATGCATCCGGCTCTACGACGAGGCCGACTTCAACGCCCGGCCGCCGTTTACCGATCCGGAAATCCTGCGCTCCTCGCTGGCCGGCGTCATCCTGCGCATGAAGTCGCTTAAGCTGACCGACGTCGAGCGCTTCCCCTTTATCGAGCCGCCGCCGCCCAAGGCCATCGCCGACGGTTACGCGCTGCTGCAGGAGCTTGGAGCGCTCGACGAGGACAACCGCCTGACCCGCGTCGGTGACGCCCTGGCCCGCCTGCCGCTCGATCCGCGTATCGGCCGCATGCTGGTGGCGGCCCGCGACCTGGGGTGCCTGAAGGAGGTCATGGTCATCGCCGCCGGCCTCTCGGTGCAGGACCCGCGCGAACGGCCGCAGGATCGCCAGCAGGCCGCCGACGAGAAGCACAAGCTGTTCTTTGACGAGAAATCGGAATTCCTCTCCTGGTGGAAACTCTGGAACTGGTTCCAGAATGCCGTCGAGCACAAGAAATCAAATAAGCAACTGGTCGATAACTGCCATGTCCATTTCCTCTCCTATCTGCGGTTGCGCGAGTGGCGCGAGGTGCATGGGCAGTTGCATGCCATGATCGGCGAGTTGCGCACCAAGGACGGCGGCTGGAAGGAAAACGAGTTGCCTGGCACCTACGAGGCCATCCATCAGGCCTTGCTCACTGGCCTGCTCGGCAACATCGGCTGCAAGTCGGACGAGTCGGGCTACTACCTCGGGGCGCGCGGCATCCGCTACCTGATCCATCCCTCCTCGCCGATCCAGAAAAAGGCCGGCAAATGGATCATGGCGGCCGAGATCACCGAAACGACCCGCCTCTTCGGGCGCTGCATCGCTCGCATCGAACCGGACTGGTTGGAGAAAGTGGGCGCTCACCTCGTCAAGCGCCAGTATTTCGACGCCCATTGGGAAAAGAAGTCGATGCAGGTTGCCGGCTGGGAGCGGACGACGCTCTACGGCGTGGTGATCAACCCGAAGCGACGCATTCATTACGGCCCGCTGGCGCCGGCCGAGTCGCGCGAAATCTTCATCCGCCAGGGGCTGGTGGCCGAGGAAATCGACGAGGCTTACGCCAAGCGCTGGCTCTTCTTCCTGCACAATCAGAAGCTGATTCGCGAAATTGAGCATCTCGAGCACAAGCAGCGCCGGCAGGACGTGCTGGTCGATGACGAACTGATCTTCGCCTTCTACGACTCGATCATTCCCGAAGGTATTCACAACGGGGCCACCTTCGACCACTGGCGCAAAACGGCGGAGCAGGAGAACGGCAAGCTGCTCTTCCTGGCCAAGGACGATCTGATGCGTCATTCGGCGGCCGGTGTGACGACCGAAGCCTTCCCGCATCATCTCAAGGTTGGCGGTGTCGAATACGGCTTGAGCTATCACTTCGAACCTGGTTCACCGAGGGACGGCGTGACGCTGACCCTGCCGCTCGCCCAGTTGAACCAAATTCCGGCGGCCCGCATGGAGTGGCTGGTGCCCGGCTTGCTCAAGGAAAAGCTCGTGCAGCTGATCAAGACGCTGCCGCAGAAGATTCGCGCCAAGCTGGTCCCGGTACCGGAATTCGTCGAGGAATTCATCGTGGCGACGGCCGGCAACGACAAGAAGATGAATGCCGGCCTGATTCCGCCGCTGATCGACTACATCCTCGAAGCGCGCGGCCTCAACGCCCGCGGCTGGGCGGTGACGCCGGACGCCTTCAGGCCGGATGCGCTGCCGGCGCATTTCTCGATGAACTACAAGCTGATCGACGAGCACGGCCGCCAGCTCGACATGAATCGCAGCCTGGTCGCCCTGCGTGCCGAGTGGGGACGGGAAGCGAAGCAGGAGTTCGCCGAACTCCACGAAACGCCCTCTGAATATACTAGGCTGACCGACTGGACTTTCGGCGAGCTGCCCGAACTCATGGAGGTGCCGGTAGCCGGCCAGACGGTGATCGGCTATCCGGCGTTGAGCGACGATGGTGATACCGTCAGCCTCAAGGTCTTCGACTCCGCCGAGGAGGCCGCCGAGGTTCATCGCAAGGGCCTGGCCCGGCTGTTCATGATCCAGTTTCGCGAGCAGGTGAAGTATCTCGACAAGAATGTGCCGGGGCTCACCCAGATGGGGATGCAGTACATGCCTCTGGGCGCCAACGACGAACTGAAGCGTCAGCTGATCGACCTGACGTTCGAACGGGCCTGCCTGACCGACCCGTTGCCGGTTACGGCGGAGGCCTTCAAGGCCCGCTGCGGCGAGGCTAAGGCCCGGCTCGGCCTGATCATGCAGGAAATCTGCCGGCTGGTTGGCACGGTGCTTACCGAGTGGCAGGCGGTGCTCAAGAAACTGCCGGCCTTCAAGGGCCATGCCGCGGCGGCACAGGATATCGAGGCGCAACTCAAGCGGCTGGTCGGCAAGCGTTTTGTCGCAGAGACACCCTTCGAGCGCCTGCAGCAGTATCCGCGCTACCTCAAGGCCATCGTCGTCCGGCTCGACAAGCTCAAGGCCAATCCAGCACGCGATGCCCAGTTGATGGCTGACTATGGCCCGCTGTGGGTCAATTACGAGCGGCGCGCGATCCAGCTCGCCAAGCTGGGGACGATCGATCCTCAGCTCGAGCAGTTCCGTTGGCTCTTGGAGGAGTTGCGCGTCGGCCTTTTTGCCCAGGAGTTGCGCACACCGGTGCCGGTGTCGGTCAAACGTCTGGAAAAACAATGGGAGGGCATCAAGCATGGGTGAGGTGATGCTGGCGCTGGCGCGCACCTTCGCCAGCCTGAAAAGCGGCCGAGTCTGGCTCTACGTCTTGACGCCGGCGGTGCTCTCGCTGTTCGTCAGCATCGGCCTGGCAATCTGGGGGCTGGGCAGCTTTGTCCAATGGATGCTGGCTTATCCGCCGATGACCTGGCTGGCAGGCTGGGGGCTTCTTTGGTTGGCCACCTTTCTGGCCTATCTCGGCGGCTGGATGGCGATCTTCGCGATTGCCTACGTGCTGGCTTCGCTGCTGGCCGCCATCGTCATCATGCCGCTGATCCTGAAGCATTTGTCGGCAAGCGAATACGGCGACGTGGCGCCGATGGGCAAGGACAGTTTCGTCGCTGCCGCGATGAATAGCGTCGTCGCCTCGCTGATCTTTGTCGTCGCCTGGCTGGCGACCATTCCCTTGTGGTTGATTCCCGGTCTTTCGCTACTCCTGCCGCTATTGCTCATGGCCTGGCTCAACCGGCGGACCTTTGCCTATGATGCGCTCTCCATGCACGCCAGCGAGGCGGAGTGGCGCGACATGCGCAAGCAGCACAAAACGCCGTTGTTCATGCTCGGCCTGACCATGGCGCTGCTTGCCCATGTACCGCTTATCGGCCTGCTGGTGCCGGCGCTGGCCGCGCTGGCCTTCGTTCATTTCGGACTGGAGTCGCTGCGCCGCTCGCGTGGCGGCGCACTCGTCACCATTGAGGGAGAAACACTATGAGCCGTACCTTTGGCGCCATCGTCATCGGCGATGAAATCCTGTCCGGCAAGCGCCAGGACAAGCATTTCGCCAAGATTGCCGAATTGCTCGGCGCGCGCGGCCTGCGCCTGTCCTGGGTCGAATATCTGGGCGATGATCGCGAACGATTGGCGGCAACCTTCAAGCGGACGATGGCGGCCGGCGACGTCGTCTTCTCCTGCGGCGGTATCGGCAACACGCCGGACGATCACACCCGCCAGGCCGTTGCGATGGCCCTGGGGGTCGGACTTGAGCTGCATCCCGAAGGCTATGAGGAGCTCAAGGTCCGTTTCGCCAACGAGGAAATTACCGATAAACGCAAATTGCTGGTGACTTTCCCGCAGGGCGTGCAGATCGTGCCCAATCCTTTCAACCGGATTCCCGGCTTCATGACCCACGAGCATTACTTCGTCCCGGGTTTTCCGCAGATGGCGCACCCGATGATCGAGTGGGCGCTCGATACCTTCTACCGGCAGGAGTTTCAGGCAGTGGCGGACACCGTCGAGAAGGCCTTTCTGCTGACCGGCCCGACGGCCTACGAGAGTGCCTTGCTCGATCTCATGGAGCGCATCGTCGCCGACTATCCGAGCCTGCGCCTGTTCTCGTTGCCTTCGTTGGTCGGCAAGGAACGCCGGCATCTGGAACTCGGCGTCGAGGGGGCGCCGGCACTGGTCGAGCGGGCGATGGAGGAAATTCGCATCGAGGTGGAGAAACGGGGTATCAACTGGGTCTGGCGCCCTTGAGTCCACCTTGATGAAAAAAGCCCGCGGAATCCGCGGGCTTTTTGCTAGCCGGGTGAGGGCTGGGTATTACTTGCCGGCCTTCTTGGCGGCGGCAGCAGTCGCGCTCTTGACCGGGGCGGCGACCTTGGTGGCGGCCTGCAGGTTGGCTTCGGCGATGTCGGACAGTTGCTTGGCCATCGAGGTCATCTGGTCGAAAGCCTTGGTCGAGGCGCCGAGCATGGACTGCATGGTGGCGGCGAAAACGTCACCGCCGACCGGTGCGGAGGACTTGGCCTTTTCGACGGCGCTCTGAGCATTCTGGGTGAAGCTGCTGTACTGGGCTTCCATCACCGAGGTGATTTCCTTCTGCATTTCGGAAACCAGGTCGTAGACGCTGCGCGAGTAATCAACCAGCTTCTCGACGCCCGGCTTGGCCAGTTCGCTGTTCAGCTTGGCGACTTCGTTGGCATCCTTGGCGGCCATCAGTTGCTGGGTGCTGGCAACCGTATTGTTGAAGAATTCACGGGATGCGGCCATGTTGAGGGCGGTCAGGCGCTCGACGCCATTGAAGGCGGTGCGCAGGAGGGCCGTCATCACTTCGATGTTGGCTTTTTGGGCGGCGGCCAGTTGTTCGATATTCGGGTTGCTCATCTTGATCTCCACTTTGGTATTTTTGGTTGCAGCAATTGAAAAGCCCCCGCACGCAGGCGGGGGCTCGGGCAATGATTACTTGCTCTTCTTGGCGGCGGTGCCAACGGCCTTGACGGTGGCGTTGGTAGCGGCAGCAACGTTGGCTTCGGCGATTTCGGCAACTTGCTTGGCAGCCTTGTTCATGTTGTCGAAAGCGGAGTTGGCGGCAGCGATGGCGCTCTTGACGGCGGCGACGGCAACGTCGGAACCGGCCGGAGCGGACTTGGCAGCCTTGTCCAGCAGGCCGGCAAC
>JAEUOD010000119.1 GCA_016791065.1 Dechloromonas sp.
TGGAGATCGGCGACCGCAACACCATCCGTGAATTCTGCACCTTCAATCTCGGCACCGTGCAGGATGCCGGCGTGACCCGTATCGGCGACGACAACTGGATCATGGCCTACGTGCACATCGCGCACGACTGCCAGGTCGGCAACAAGACCACCTTCGCCAATAACTCCCAACTTGCCGGTCATGTCACGGTCGAGGATTGGGCCATTCTCGGTGGCTTCACCGGGGTGCACCAGTTCTGCCGCATCGGCGCTCACGTCATGACGGCGGTGAGTACGGTAATTCTGCAGGACGTGCCGCCCTACCTGATGGCGGCCGGCAATACGGCGACGCCCTACGGCATCAACGTCGAGGGGCTGAAGCGCCGCGGTTTCACGGCCGATTCGATCACCTCGCTCAAGCGCGCCTACCGCACCCTCTACAAGTCCGGTCTGCTGCTCGAGGAAGCCAAGCAGAAGCTGGCCGAGGATGCCAAGACCCAGCCTGATGTGCAGCGCTTTGTCGATTTTCTCGAACTCTCGAAGCGAGGCATTATTCGCTGATGGGAAGTACGGTAAGGATCGCCATGGTGGCGGGGGAGGCCTCTGGCGATCTCCTAGCCAGCCACCTGATCGCTTCGCTCCGGGCCAAATTGCCCGATGCCGTTTTTTACGGTATCGGTGGCCCGAAAATGCAGGCCCAGGGCTTCGATGCCTGGTGGCCGATGGAAAAGCTGTCGGTCATGGGCTATGTCGATGCCCTCAAGAACTATCGGGAGATTGCCGGCATCCGCCGCCAGTTGAAGAAGCGTCTGCTCGACATCAAGCCGGACATCTTCATCGGCGTCGATGCGCCGGATTTCAACCTGGGCCTGGAAACCGACCTCAAGGCCAGCGGCATCCGCACCATCCATTACGTCAGTCCGTCAATCTGGGCCTGGCGCGGTGGGCGGATCAAGAAGATTGCCCGGGCTGTGAACCGGGTGCTGGCACTTTTTCCGATGGAGCCGCCGCTCTACGAGAAGGAGCGCATCCCGGTGACTTATGTCGGGCATCCGCTTGCTGACATCATCCCGCTCGAAACCAGCAAACAGGCCGTGCGCGAAAAGCTCTCGATGCCGCGCGATGTTCCGATCTTTGCCTTGCTGCCGGGGAGCCGGCAGGGCGAACTGGACAAAATGGCCGACACCTTCGTCCAGGTTGCCAAGCTGGTTCGCGAGCGCCTGCCCAATGCGATTTTCGTCGTCCCGCTGACGACGCGTGAAACGCGCCTGCAGTTCGAGATGGCCATTTACCGCCAACAGGCCGGCGAAGTGCCTTTCCGCCTGTTGTTCGGCCATGCCCGCGAAGCGCTTGGCGCCTGCGACGTCGCCCTGGTCAAGAGCGGTACCTCGACGCTGGAAGCGGCTCTGGTCAAGCGGCCGATGGTCATCACCTACAAGATTGCCAAGCTCTCGTACTGGATCATGAAGCGCATGGCCTATCAGGCTTTCGTCGGCTTGCCGAACATCCTGGCCGGGCGCGAGGTGGTACCGGAGCTTCTCCAGGAACAGGCGACCCCGGAAAACCTCGCGGAAGCCCTGATCAAGCTCTACGAGGACAAGGACAACGCCGCGGCGGTCGCCGAGGCCTTTACCGACATCCATCTGCAGTTGCGCCAGAACACGGCCGAGAAGGCTGCCAACGCGGTCATCGAATGCCTGACTTGATCGTTCCGGAAGGCCTCGTCTGCGGTGTGGACGAGGCTGGTCGCGGGCCGCTGGCCGGCCCGGTGGTGGCGGCGGCGGTGATTCTCGATCCGGCGCGGCCGATTCCCGGCCTCAACGACTCCAAGAAACTCAGCGAGAAGAAACGGGATGCGCTTGCCGTCCTGATCCGGGAGCGGGCTGTGGCTTGGGCGGTTGCCGAAGCCAGCGTCGCGGAGATCGATCAGCTCAACATCCTGCACGCCTCGATGCTCGCCATGCAACGGGCGGTGGCTGGGCTGGCGATCAAGGCCGAACGCGCCATGATCGACGGCAATCGATGTCCGAGGCTCGATATCCCGGCCGAGGCCGTGGTCAAGGGCGACGGCAAGATCGCCTCGATCGCCGCTGCCTCGATTCTCGCCAAGACGGTACGCGATGCCGGCATGCTGGCGCTGCACGCGCAGTACCCGATGTACGGTTTCGACCGCCACATGGGCTACCCGACGGCTGCGCATTTCGCCGCGCTGGAAACTCACGGCGCCTCGCCGGTGCATCGGCGCAGCTTCGGGCCGGTCGCCAAACAGTTGTCGCTGCTATGAAACTGATCCAGTCGCGTGACAACCCGTTCTACAAGAGTCTCAAGCGGCTCGCCGAGTCGGGGCGCGAGCGGCGCAAGACCGGGCGGACGCTGCTCGATGGCGTGCATCTGATCGAGGCCTACGAGGCGGTTCATGGGCCGGTGGAAACGCTGGTCGTCGGCGAAACGGCTCAGGCCAGTGGCGAGATTGCCGGCTATGTCGCCGGTCGCGAAATTGTCGTGCTGAGCGATGCCCTGCTGCGCGAACTTGGCCTGGTCGACACGCCCTCCGGCTTGTTGGCGGTGGCGCCCATGCCCGCGGCCAAGACGGCCATCCATTTCGACCGGGATGCCGTGCTGCTCGATGGCGTTCAGGATCCTGGCAATGTCGGCACCTTGCTGCGCACGGCAGCCGCCGCCGGGGTGAAGCAGGCGCTGCTGGGGCCAGGTTGTGCCTCGGCCTGGTCGCCCAAGGTGCTGCGTGCCGGGCAGGGCGCTCATTTCGCCCTGCGCATTCATGAGGAGGTCGATCTGGCGGCCTTCATGGCCGATTATGGCGGGACGACGGCGGTCACCTGCCTTGAGGGCGCCACATCGCTCTACGAGGTGCAATGGCGTGGGCCGCTGGCCTGGGTTTTCGGTGCCGAGGGCTTGGGCGTACGATCGGAGCTGATCGCCGCGGCACAACTGAGAGTGAAAATCCCGATGCCGGGTGCTGTCGAATCACTCAATGTGGCCGCGGCTGCGGCCGTTTGTCTGTTCGAGGCACTGCGCCGCCAACTGCTGGAAAGCTGACTGGCTTCCCGCGTTCGCGGAATCAGCGCAGCTTTAGTTCCTGCAGGATGGTCGTCGAGATTTCCTCGATCGATTTGGTCGACGAGTCCAGCCAGCGGATTCCCTCGCGACGCATCATTTTTTCCGCTTCAGCGATTTCGTAGCGGCAGTTGGGCAGCGCTGCATACTTGCTGCCGGCTCGCCGCTCCTCGCGAATCTGGTGCAGGCGTTCAGGCTGGATGGTCAGGCCGAACAGCTTGGGGCGGTATTTTTCCAGAGTGCTCGGCAACTGGCCGCGGTCGAAGTCTTCCGGGATCAGCGGGAAATTGGCCACCTTGAGGCCGAACTGCATCGCCAGGTAGAGCGAGGTCGGCGTCTTGCCGCAGCGCGAGACGGCGACCAGGATGACGTCGGCCTCGGCGAGGTCGCGGTCGGTGATGCCGTCGTCGTGGGCCAGGGTGTAGTTGATCGCCTCGATGCGTTGCTTGTAATCCGAGCTGTCGGTTGAATCGCGCGAGCGGCCGATGGTGTGGCTGGACTTGACGCCCAACTCGGCTTCGAGCGGCGAGAGAAAGGTCTCGAAGTACGAAAGGCAAAAGGCATCGGCCTGATGCACGATATCGGCCAGGTTCTGGTTGACCAGCGTGGTGAACACGATCGGCCGCATGCCGTCCGATTCTCCCTGGGCGTTGATGCGGGCGACCGCATCTTGCGCCTTCTCGACGTTGTCCAGGAAGGGGATGCGGATCTGCTTGAATTCGACTTCCTCGAACTGGGTCAGCAGGCTGTGGCCGAGGGCTTCGGCGGTCAGGCCGGTGCCGTCGGAGATGAAGAAGACGGTGCGTTTGATCGGTGTAGGCATGAGCTGATTTTAACCGCTGTTGCGCAGACCTGAAGCGATGCCGTTGATCGCCAGATGGATGCCGCGCGCCAGGCGCTCGTCGGTCTCGCCGGCGCGATGGCGCTTGAGCAGTTCGACCTGCAGGTGGTTGAGCGGGTCCATGTAGGCGGCGCGCAGTTGCAGTGAGCGGGCGAGCATCGCGTTGTCGGCGAGGAATTCGTCTTTTTCCAGAATCGCCAGCAGGTGCTGGCGGGTGAGCATCCATTCCGCCTTGATCTGCGTGAAGATGCGCTCGCGCAGTTCGGCATCAGCCACCAGCTCGGCATAGCGCGAGGCAATGGCGAGATCGGTCTTGGCCAACACCATGTCCATGTTCGACAGCAGGCTCTGGAAGAAGGGCCAGGCCTTGAGCATGCGGCGCAGCGTTGCTATGCCGTCCGGATGGCCTGCCAGGTACTCGTCGACGGCGGTGCCGAAGCCGTACCAGCCGGGCAGCATCAGACGACACTGCGCCCAGGAGAAGACCCAGGGAATGGCGCGCAGGTCTTCGATGCGCTCGGAGGGCTTGCGCGAGGCCGGGCGGCTGCCGATGTTGAGGGTGGCAATTTCCGAAACCACCGTCGATTGGCGGAAGTAGGTCGTGAAGCCGGGGGTTTCATAGACCAGGCCGCGATAGGCGTTGAAGGCACGGGCCGAGAGTTCGTCCATGACCGGGTGGAACTGCTCGGCTGGTTCGACCTTGTTTTCGTGATCGGTCAGGCTGGCTTCGAGCGTCGCGGCGAGCAGCACTTCGAGATTGCGGCGGCCGGTGTCCGGGTTGCCGTACTTGGTCGAGATGACCTCGCCCTGTTCGGTCAGACGGATCTGGCCGGTCACCGCGCCGGCCGGCTGGGCCAGGATCGCGTGGTAGGACGGACCACCACCGCGGCCGACCGAGCCGCCGCGACCGTGGAACAGGCGCAGGCGGATGCCGTGCTCGCGGAAGACGGCGGTCAGGGCGATTTCCGCCTTGTAGAGTTCCCAGCCCGAGGTCAGGAAGCCGCCGTCCTTGTTGGAGTCGGAGTAGCCGAGCATGACTTCCTGCTCGCCGCCGCGGCTGGCCAGCAGATCGCGGTAGGCGGGCAGGCGGAACAGGCCGTCCATCGTGGCGGCGCTCTTCTGCAAGTCCTCGATGGTCTCGAAGAGCGGGATGATGTTGACGTCGAGTTGCGGCTCCTTGCCCGGGCGCAGCAGGCCGGCTTCCTTGAGCAGCAGGGCGAGTTCGAGCAGGTCGGAAACGCCGTCGGTCTTCGAGATGATGCAGTTGGGCAGCGCGGCGGCGCCGTAGCGTTGGCGAAGCTCGCGGGCGCCGAAGAAGATGGCGAGTTCGCCACGGGTTTCCTCTGAATAGGCGAGATAGGGCGAGTAGAGCGGGCGCGGCGTGGCGATTTCGCTGACCAGCAGCTTGATCCGCTCGGGCTCGGGCAGGGCTTCGTAATCCGGGCAGCGACCGGCGCCGGCAAGCAGTTCGGCGACGCTGCGGGCATGCACTTCGGAGTTCTGGCGCAGATCGATTGGCGCCAGGTGGAAGCCGAAAATCTGCACGGCGCGCATCAGGCGGCGCAGTCGGCCCCCGGCCAGGCGGGCACTGCCGTTGAGCTTGAGCGAATTGGCCAGCACCTTGAGATCGGCACGCAACTGCTCCGGGCGTTCGTAGGGCGAGGCCTGGCCGATCTCATGGCGCAGCGGTTCGACGTGGTCGAGGGCCCGGGCCGTCGCGGCGAGGCGTGCGTAGATTCCCGACAGCGCGCGGCGGTAAGGCTCGTCGACACGTTGCGGCGACTGGTCGGTGGAGTGGGCTGCCAGCTCGTTCAATTCAGGCGTCGTCTTGACCAGCAGGTCGGAGAGCGGCAGTTCACCGCCGAGCTCGTGGATTTCTTCGAGGTAGTGGTTGAAGGCAGCAGCCGATTGCAGGCGCAATGTTTCGCGCAGGATCTCGGCGGTCACGAAGGGGTTGCCGTCGCGGTCGCCACCAATCCAGGAGCCAACCCGGAAGAAAGGGGGGAGTGCCCAGAAGGTATCGGGGTAACGTTTCTGCAATTGCTGCGTGACCTGGATGTACAGGCGCGGCAACTCGGTGAAGAAGGTTTCCTTGAAATAGGTGATTCCGTTCTTGACCTCGTCGAGCACCTTGAGACGTACCGGGCGCAACATGCGCGACTGCCACAGGGTCAGGATGGCGGTGGCCAGGCCGAGGTCGTTTTCGGCCTCTTCCTCGGGCGTCATCTGCAGGCGTTCGCGCTGGTCGAGCAGGCGGGCGATATCGCGATGGTTGCGGATCAGGCTCTGGCGCTGCACCTCGGTCGGGTGTGCCGTCAGAACCGGGGCGACCAGGGCATGGGCGAAGAAATCCGCGATGGTTTCCGGCGTGACCTGGGCTCCGGCGAGGGCATCGAGCGCGTGCACCAGGCTGCCTTCGCGGGGCGGCGAACCAGCCAGGTCGTGGGCGCGACGGCGGCGGATGTGATGCTCGTCCTCGGCGATGTTGGCCAGTTGCAGGAAATAGCTGAAGGCACGGACGACGGCCTGCGTCGTGTCGCGCGGCAGCGGGTCGAGCAGGGCGGCCAGTTCGGCACGGGCGGCCGGGTCGCCGTCGCGGGCGAAACGCACGGCGGTCTGGCGGACGCGCTCGACGATCGCGAAGATGGCGTCGCCTTCCTGTTCGCGCACGGTGTCGCCGAGGATGCGGCCGAGCAGGCGGATGTCGTTGCGGAGGGGTTCGTCCTTGTTGCTGTCGAGCGTCGTGTCTGACATCGCGGTGGTCCGGAATAGGCCGGTGGCCCGACAAGGCGGGCCACCACGGGCGGGGTTGAAACGGAAAAAGGAGAATGCCAGCCAGTCCGGCTGGCAGGCGCTTAGTGCTTTCTGACCAGCAGTACCGAAGCGTCGGATATTTTAGCCAGTTGTTCGGCGACCGAGCCAAGGATCAGCGTGGCCAGGCCGCGCTGTCCGTGACGTCCGATGACGATCAGGTCGACGCCGAGTTCGCGTGCCTTGTCGGCAATCGTTTCGGAGACGCGGCGATTGCTGGCTTCGAGGATCATTGCCTCGGCATCGACGCCAGTGGCCTGCTGCATGGCCTGCTCAAGCAGCTTTTTTCCCGCTTCGGTCAGGGTGGCGACGGCGTTCTCCAGATTGATCACGCTCGACAAGGCATGGCCGTGAATGTTGAGCATGGTTTCGTCGGCGACGTGCGTGATGTAAAGCTTGGCTTGGCTCGTGCGGGCGATGTGCAGGGCTTCGACCAGCGCGCCACGGGAGGTCTGGCTGTCATCGATGGCGACGAGGATCTTCTTGTACATGATGTTCTCCTTGAATGGTGTGATAGGCCGTACCTTAGCAAGCCACCGGGGAATGCGCTGTTAGGGAAATCCTCAACATTGTTGCTGCGGCCGGCTGCACTGTTCGAGCAGGTAGGCGACGGACTGGTAATTGCGCCCGGTCTCGGCGGTCAGGCCGATTTCGCAGGTGCGGTTGGTCGAGACGCCGCAGCCGCAATTGCCCGGCAGCTCATCGTGGATCTTGCGCAGGGCGTGCCGGTTGAGTTCCGGCACGGCAAAGCCGCGGTCGCCGCCGAAGCCGCAACAGGTCACGCCGGCCGGTTCGACGACCTGCTCGACACAGGCGGCGAGCAGCTTCTTCAGCTTGCCCTCTGCACCGGCCTTGCGCACGCTGCAATTGACGTGCAGGGCCACCGGGCCGGCCTGCTTGTGGATGACGAGGCGTGGCAGCAGGGCATCGTGGGCGAACTCGTGAAAGTCGTAGAGCTTGAGGCGGCCGGCCAGATGGTTCTGCATGCGGGCGGTGCAGGTGCTGGCATCCATGATCACGGGGTGTTTGCCGTTTTCCGAAGCTTTCATCAGGGCGGCTTCGAGCGCGTTCGACATGCCCTCGGCTTCCTCCGCCATGCCCTTGCTCGCGAGCATCTGGCCGCAACAGAGCTTGTCGAAGCCTTCGGGCAGGATGGGTGCATAGCCGGCCCGGATCAGCAATTCGACGATGACGTCGCCCTGTTGGGGTTCGCCGGCCTCGGCCGGGCCGAAAATGCGGCCGCCGCAGGTCGGGAAATAGACCACCGGATCGCCCTGGGTGACGCGGGCGGCCGGCGCCTTGCCGGCATGCGGCATGTTTTTCTTCCAGGCGCCACCCGACAGGCGGGCGAGGAAATTGTCGCCGAGGACGCCGGAGACCGCATGGCCCACGGTGAGGCCGAGGCGGGAGGTCGTGGCCAGCGCTCCGAAATGCTCGCCCGTCCAGGCATTGACTGCGCGTGCGGTGTCGCCCAGCTGGCGGCCGCGCAGGCGTCGGGTCAGGTCGCCGGTATCGATGCCGACCGGGCAGGCCGTCGAGCACAGGCCACAGCCGGCGCAGGTGTCGAGGCCCATGTAGGGGTAATCCTCGCCGATGCTGCCGGCGGTTTCGCCGGCGGCGGCGCGGCGCGACAGTTCGCGGATACTGACGATGCGCTGGCGCGGCGAAAGGGTCAGCCGGTGCGAGGGGCAGAGCGGTTCGCAGAAGCCGCATTCGATGCAGCGGTCGACGATGTCCTCGGCGGCCGGCATCGGCTTGAGGTTTTCGAGGTGGGCCTGCGGGTTGTCGTTGAGGATGACGCCCGGGTTGAGGCGGTTCTCCGGATCGAACAGAGCCTTGATTCGGCGCATCAGGTCGGTCGCTTCCTTGCCCCATTCCATCTCGACGAAGGGGGCCATGTTGCGGCCGGTACCGTGCTCGGCCTTGAGCGAGCCGTCGTATTTCTTGACCACCAGATCGCAGACATCGTCCATCAGGCGGGCATAGCGGTCCACCTCGGCCGGGTCGCCGAAATCCTGGGTGAAGACGAAGTGCAGGTTGCCCTCGAGCGCATGGCCGAAGATGATCGCCTCGTGGTAGCCGTGGTGGCGGAGCAGGGCCTGCAGGTCGAGCGTGGCATCGGCCAGCGAGGCGATCGGGAAGGCGACGTCCTCGATCAGCACGGTTGTGCCGGTGCGGCGCATGGCGCCGACCGAGGGGAAGGTGCCCTTGCGCACCTTCCAGTACATCTCGCAGGTCGCCGGGTCGGTCGAGAAGACCATCGGCTCGACGGTGGCGATACCTTCCATTGCGGCATGCACTGTGGCGATCTTGTCGGCGATGCCCTCGGCCGTTGCAGCGCGGACCTCGATCAGCAGCGCAGCGGCATCCTCGCCGAGTTCTCGGATCACCGGCGGCAGGCCGGGTTTGTTTTCGACCGAGTGCAGGGCCGGGCGGTCGAGCAATTCGACGGCGGCGACCGGCTGCGGCTTGAGCCGGATGACGGCTTCGCAGGCCGTGCGGATGTCCGGGAAGAAAACCAGGGCACTGGCCTTGTACGGGTCTTCGACGACGGTCTGGTAGGTGATGCGCGAGATGAAGCCGAGCGTGCCCTCGGAACCGATCATCAGGTGGGCCAGGATGTCGATCGGGTGCTCGTAATCGACCAGGGCGTTGAGGCTGTAGCCCGTGGTGTTCTTGATCTTGAACTTCTGGCGGATGCGTTCGGCAAGGCGAGCGTTGTCGCGGGTATCGCGGCCCAGGCGCTCGAGTTCGCCGAGCAGCACGGCATGCGACTTGGTGAAGGCGTCGACACTGAGCGGATCTTCGGTATCGAGCACGACACCGTCGGCGAGCATGACGCGCAGCCCGGCCAGCGTCCGGTAGCTGTTCTGCGCCGTGCCGCAGCACATGCCGGAGGCGTTGTTGGCGGCGATGCCGCCGATCTTGGCGGCGCCGATCGAGGCCGGGTCGGGGCCGATCTTCTTGCCGTGCGGGGCCAGCCGGCGATTCACTTCACCGCCGACGATGCCCGGGCCAACGCGGACCTTGCTGGCGTCGGCATTCAGTTCGTAGGTGGCGAAGCCTTCGCCAATCAGGGCCAGGATACCGTTGGTGATGGCCTGGCCGGAGAGGCTGGTGCCGGCGGCGCGGAAGGTGATCGGGGTGTTGTGTTGTTTGGCGGCGGTCAGCACCGTTTGCGCATCGTTTTCCGATTCGATGACGGTGATGACCTGCGGGATCAGGCGGTAGAAGCTGGCGTCGGTGCCGTAGGCCAGGCGGCGCAGGTCGTCGATGATGATCTGGTGATCGGGGAGGTGTTGACGGAGGTGCTGGATGAGGGCGCTCATTTTGCGTTTGTCTCGTGCTTGATTGGTTGTTTTTCCGCGCCTGACGCGCTCATATTTGTTGGATACGCCGGGTTCCGCCGTTGACCGGCGGGCGTACTTTCTTCTTGCGTCGCCAAGAAGAAAGTAGCCAAAGAAGAAGGCGACCCTGGGTCGGTGCCCGCTGCGCGGGTTCCCTGCGCTACTCGGGCACTCGGGCGGCTGGCTAAACTCGCCTGCGGCTCAAACAACGCCAGCCGAAGGCCCCCGAATGCCCTACGTTGCTCGGCACCTCTCAAGGGGCCCGGAAAGCCGAACTGAACTGGAACACTGGCGGTAAAACTGCGACGCTGTTTGGGTCCCTGTGTGGAGCGCCGAGCAACGGAGATGGGCCGGGGGTAGTCGGCGAGGACTGTTTGAGGCCCGCAGGGCCGAGTTCCGCAGCCGCCCGGCCCGTCGAGTAGCGCAGGGAAGTCGGCGTAGCCGACCGCGCAACCCGGGGTCGCCTTTTCTTTGGCTACTTTCTTTTGGCGAAGAAAAAGAAAGTACGCCCGCCGGTCAGCGGCGGAAAGTAGCGTTTCAGAAAACACTAAGCCCGCTCCTTCAACATATCCCGCAACCGCTTTGGCGCCGGCTTCAGCGGCGTCCGCACCGTCGTCCAGGGCCCCTGGCTGGAAGGCAGCAACCAAGAGAGCCGACTCCCCGCCCAGGTTGCCAGGCGGTAAAGCGCTGGTGACCGATAGACCGTCGCCCAAGCTCGCCAGATAAACGAAACCAGTCCGTTGTAGCCTGCCCCTTGACCGCGCATGCCCGGATTCTCATGCGGCGCCGAGAACGATTCCTCGCGCAGGCGCATCAGCAGTTCCGGAATCGGAATCTTCACCGGGCAAACTTCCCCGCAGGCCCCGCACAACGAAGAGGCGGTCGCCATCGTGGAAGTCGCCTCCAGCCCCAGCATGTGCGGCGAGATGATCTTGCCGATCGGGCCGGGGTAGGTGGTGCCGTAGGCGTGGCCGCCGATGCGGGTGTAAACCGGGCAGTGGTTCATACAGGCGCCGCAGCGGATGCATTGCAGAGTCTTGCGCAACTGCTCGTCTGCGTAGGCCTGGCTGCGGCCGTTGTCGAGCAGCACCAGGTGGACTTCCTCGGGACCATCCTTTTCACCCGGTTTGCGCGGGCTGGAGATCATGTTGAAGTAGGTCGAGATGTTCTGCCCGGTCGCGGAGCGGGTGAGCAGCGAGAGAAGCGGTGGGACGTGGGCCAGTTGTTCGACGATCTTCTCGATGCCGGTGATGGCAACGTGGATCGGTGGCGTCGTGGTGCACATCCGGCCATTGCCCTCATTCTCGACCAGGCAGAGCGTGCCGGTTTCGGCGATGGCGAAATTGACGCCGGAGAGGCCGATATCGGCTTCGAGGAATTTCTCGCGCAGCACCTTGCGGCCGATCTGGATCAGCGCATCGACGTTGTCGGTGTAATCGACGCCCGGCACCTTTTCGTGGAAGAGGGTGGCGATCTCCTCCTTGGTCTTGTGGATGGCCGGCATGATGATGTGCGAGGGCTTCTCGCCGGCGAGCTGGACGATGTATTCGCCCATGTCGGACTCCAGCGCGCCGATGCCGGCGGCCTCGGCGGCGTGGTTGAGCTCGATTTCCTCGCTGACCATGGACTTGCCCTTGACCATGAGCTTGGCGCCGACCTTTTGGCAGATGCCGAGGATGATGGCGTTGGCTTCCTCGGGTGTTTCGGCCCAATGCACCTGGATGCCGTTGCGGGTCAGGTTTTCCTCGAGACGGACCAGCAACTCGGGCAGCTTGCCGAGGTTGTACTGGCGGATCTGTTCGCCCAGGGTGCGCAGGCTTTCCAGTTCCTCGGGGTCGGGGAACTGGCCGGCGCGCTTGGTCATCAGGAAGTCCATCGCGCCGCGGAAGCTCTGGCGCAGGAAGGGGTTGTCGACGACGGCCTTGGCTCGCTCGCGGAAGCCTTCGGAGGGTTTGAAGTGGATGGGTTGGGCGTTCATTGTTCGTCTCCCATCAGCAGCACGATCAGTTCCTTGGGGCCATGCGCGCCGTAGGCCAGGGTGACCTGGATGTCGGCCGTCTTCGAGGGGCCGGATATCAGCAGGGCGTTGGTCGGCAGGCCGTCCTTCCAGCCTTCGGTCTGAGTGGCTTCGTAGAAGGTGTTGTAGAGCTTGGCGCTGTCGAGCAGCACGATGTGCACCGGCGGTACCAGCGACATCAGGCGCGGTTCAAGGGCATCTGGCCAGAGAATCAGCGTGCCGGTCTCGGCGATGGCGGCGCGGGCGGCCGTCAGGCTGGCCGGCGTGGCGCGGAACATCTCGGTCTTCCAGGCCTCGATCGGCATGTCGTAGGTCGAGCATTCAATGCCCTGGGGGGGCAGTTCGTCGAGCGCGGCGTCGCCGTGGGGCGTGCCTTCGGCAACGAGCAGTTTGTCGATCTGGCGTTCGGTCAGCACTTCGCGCAGCTTGGCCAGCCAGGTGGCGGAGGTGACGGGGTGCACGTCGGCATGAGCGAACTCGATGCACTTCCGGAAGCGGGCCACTTTCTCGGCGGTAGTTTCCACCGGGCGATGGCTGGCGTACCAGGCGGCAACATCGGGTTCTGGCTTGGGTAGTTGGGGGGCGGCCTTGAGCTTGGCCAGGATACGGTCGCGGGCGCTCATTTGGCGGTCCTCCGCAGCAGGAAGCTGGCAATGTGTTCGCCGGGCAGGGTAGGCTTGCTGCGGCCTTCCTGGGCATCCTTCCATGCGGCGTGGCCGAGGATGTTCATCAGGCAGCCGCAATCGGCGCTGACGACGCGCTCGGCGCCGGTCGCCTTGAGCGCTTTCACCTTGTCCTCGACCATGGCGCCGGAAATTTCCGGCTGCTTGATCGAGAAGGTGCCGCCGAAGCCGCAGCATTCCGATTCGTGATCCTGCTGGGCGACGGTGACCTTGCCGAGTTCGCCGAGCAGCTTGCGCCCAGTTAGATGGACGCCCATCTCGCGCCGGGCCGAGCAGGAGGTGTGGAGCACGACAGTACAGTCGCCACCGGTATCCTGCGGCTTCCAGTCGAGCACATTGACCAGAAAATCGGTGAGTTCGTAGATGCGGGCCGAGAGCGCTTCGGCCTGGGCCTTGCGCAACGGGTCGTTGGCGAACAGCGTCGGATAGTGGTGCTTCATCATCCCGGCACAGGAGCCGGAGGGAACGACGACCGGCCAGTCGTTGGGAAAGACCGTCAACTGGTGCGCCGCCACCTTGCGCGCCTCGTCGGGAAAACCGCTGGTGTAGGCGGGTTGGCCGCAGCAGGTCTGTTCTTCCGGGAAATGGACGGTGATGCCGCGGCGTTCAAGCAGCGTAATGGCATCCATGCCGGCGCCCGGGAAAAACTGATCAACGACACAGGTGGCGAAGAAATAGACGTCGCTCGGGTGGGGTGTTGCAGATTGCCTGCCGCTCATGTTGTCTCCGTTGTTGATTATTTAACGGTACATTGGTAAGACCAATGTTCGATGAAATGAAAATTTACGTGAATACCGATACTTAGTCAATCAATCTAGGGAAATCCCCATGCTTGTCTTTTCGCTTTTGGCTGATTAGAATGTGTTGGTCTTACCAATCAATGTGGTCTTACCAATGCCGAACAAGGTGCAGGTCCCGCGGATTTCGGATGCCGTCGCTTCGACGCTGGAGCGGCGTATCCTCGAAGGCTCGCTCAAGCCAGGCGATCGCCTGCCGCCCGAGCGCGAGCTCGCGGCCGAGTTCGGCGTTTCCCGGCCGAGTCTGCGCGAAGCCATCCAGAAGCTGGCCTCGAAGGGCATGGTGCAGAGCCGCCAGGGTGGTGGCACCTATGTGACGGCGGCCCTCGAGTCGAGCTTCTTCGATCCCTGGCAGGACATGATGGGGAGCTACCCGAACCTGCGCGAGGACATGCTGGAATTCCGCCGCATGATCGAAGGGCAGGCTGCTGAATGGGCCGCTGAACGGGCGACCGAGGCCGATCTGCAGCGGCTCAACCTGGCCTACGAAAAGCTTGAGGCTACCTTCCTCAACGACGACACCGAGCGTCGCTCCGAGGCCGACATCGCCTTCCACCAGGCCGTCGGCGACGCCTCGCACAACGTCCTGATCGGGCATCTGTCGGCAGCCTTGCTGCGCCTGATGCACGACAACATCCGCCTCAATCTCGGCGAACTGAAAAGCGTACCGGCTGCCGGCCGCCTGCTGATGAGCCAGCACACAGCCATTCACTCGGCCATCGTCGAACGCAAGCCGCAGGCGGCGCGGGCGGCGGCCGAGACCCATATCGACTTCGTGCGCGAAACGCTGGCCCAGACGCTGCGTTCCGTTGCCCGCCGCGAGACGGCTGAGCGTCGTCTGCAATCCGATTTCACCACTTCCTGATTTTTAATTTGACCCCCTGAAAGGACCCGTATGGAAGCCCTTGTCATCCCCTTCGAAAAACTGCGCATGACCGACGTCGAACAGGTCGGCGGCAAGAACTCGTCGCTCGGCGAAATGATCAGCCAGCTGGCCGACACCGGCGTGCGCGTGCCGGGCGGCTTTGCCACCACGGCCCACGCCTACCGCGTCTTCCTCGCCCAATCCGGCCTCGACGCCAAGATCAACGCGGCGCTCGATGCGCTGGATGTCGATGACGTCAATGCCCTGGTCAAGACCGGTGCCGAGATCCGCCAGTGGGTGCTCGATACGCCGTTCCCGATGGACCTCACCATCGCCATCACCGAGCAGTATCAGCGCCTGGTCGCCGAGTCGACCGCCGACATGTCCTTCGCCGTGCGCTCCTCGGCCACCGCCGAAGACCTGCCGGATGCTTCCTTCGCCGGCCAGCAGGAAACCTTCCTGAACATCGTCGGCCTGGAAAACATCATGCATGCGATCAAGGAAGTCTTCGCTTCCCTGTACAACGACCGCGCCATCTCCTACCGCGTGCACAAGGGCTTCCTGCACGCCGACGTCGCGCTGTCTGCGGGTATCCAGCGCATGGTCCGCTCCGACAAGGGCGCGGCCGGCGTGATGTTCACGCTCGACACCGAATCCGGCTTCCGCGACGCCGTCTTCGTCACCTCCAGCTACGGCCTCGGCGAGACGGTGGTGCAGGGCGCCGTCAATCCGGACGAGTTCTACGTGCACAAGCCGATGCTGGCCGCCGGCAAGAAGGCCGTCGTGCGTCGCAACATCGGTTCCAAGATGATCAAGATGACCTTCGCCGCCGAGAAGGTCGCCGGCAAGTCGACGATCACCGAGGATGTCGAGGAAAGCCTGCGTCACCAGTTCTCGATCAATGACGAGGAAGTCCTCGAACTGGCCCGCTACGCCATGATCATCGAGAAGCACTACGGTCGCCCGATGGACATCGAGTGGGGCAAGGACGGCGTCGATGGCAAGCTCTACATCCTGCAAGCACGTCCGGAAACCGTTCAGTCGCAGGCTGGTGCCGGCAAGGTCGAGAAGTTCAAGCTCAAGCAGTTCTCCAAGGTGCTCGCCTCCGGCCGCGCCATCGGCCAGAAGATCGGCATCGGTCCGGTCCGCATCGTCAAGGATCCGAAGGAAATGGACCAGGTCAAGCCGGGTGACGTGCTCGTCGCCGACATGACCGACCCGAACTGGGAGCCGGTGATGAAGCGCGCTTCCGCGATCGTCACCAACCGTGGCGGCCGTACCTGCCACGCCGCGATCATCGCTCGCGAACTGGGTATCCCGGCCATCGTCGGTTGCGGCGACGCGACCGAGACGCTGACTGAAGGCGAGGAAGTCACGGTCTCCTGTACCGAAGGCGATACCGGCCACGTCTATCGCGGTCGCCTCGACTTCGAAGTGACCTCACGCGATATCTCGGCCATGCCGGACGTCCCGGTCAAGGTCATGATGAACGTCGGCAACCCGGAACTGGCCTTCGAATTCGCCCAGCTGCCGAACGCCGGCGTCGGTCTGGCCCGTGTCGAGTTCATCATCAACAACGTCATCGGCATCCACCCGAAGGCCATCCTCGACGTTGAGCGCCTGCCGGCTTCGAAGCGCGACGAGATCAAGCGCCGCGCTCGTGGCTACGCTTCGCCGAAGGAATTCTTCGTCGAGAAGCTGGTCGAGGGTGTGTCCACCATTGCCGCCGCTTTCTGGCCGAATCCGGTCATCGTCCGCCTCTCCGACTTCAAGTCCAACGAGTACCGCAAGCTGCTCGGCGGCGAACTCTACGAGCCGGAAGAAGAAAACCCGATGCTCGGCTTCCGTGGCGCTTCGCGTTACATCGCCCAGTCCTTCCGCGACTGCTTCGAGATGGAATGCCGCGCCATGAAGAAGGTCCGCGAGGAAATGGGCCTGACCAACGTGCAACTGATGGTGCCCTTCGTCCGTACCGTCGGCGAAGGCCAGGCCGTGGTCGACCTGCTGGCCGAACATGGCCTGAAGCAGGGCGAGAACGAACTGAAGCTGATCATGATGTGCGAAATCCCGTCCAACGCCCTGTTGGCCGACGAATTCCTGCAGATCTTCGACGGCTTCTCGATCGGCTCCAACGACCTGACCCAGCTCAGCCTCGGCCTCGACCGTGATTCCGGCCTCGTCGCCAACCTCTTTGACGAACGCGATCCGGCCGTCAAGAAGCTGCTCGCCATGGCCATCTCGTCTGCCAACAAGGCCGGCAAGTACATCGGCATCTGCGGTCAGGGCCCGTCCGACCACCCCGATCTGGCTGAATGGCTGATGGATCAGGGCATCAACAGCATCTCGCTGAACCCGGATACCGTGGTCGATACCTGGACCCGTCTGGCGGGACACAAGAAGGGCTGATTGCCGGTTCGGAATCTGTTGTATCGCTGGAAATGAAAAAGGCCGGGGAAACCCGGCCTTCTTCCATTCTGCGATCCGACATCCGACGGAAACTTATTTTTCGAGTTTCAGGCCAGGCGTCGGCAGGTTGAGCACGCAGGCACGGGTTGTCAGGTAAAGCACGACACCATTGAGAAGATGCCAGATGAAGTGGGTACCGAGAGGTAACCACCCGCATACCCATTGGTCGATCGATCGGAAAGTGAGCGAAATCAGGAAAATGGCAGCCGCCAGATAGAGTATGGCTGGCTCCCGTTTTCGGGTCGCATGGTGATAGGCGGCAATTGCGAAGATGAAGAGCAGCGCTCCACCATAGAGCAACGAGCCGTTGAGCCACGCTGCTGGAAGCCGCATGAACCCCAGGTTGAGCAGCAGAAACAGCGTCAGTAGACCAGCCACGGTACGGGCGCGCTGTCCGGCAACGAATCGCACGTAGATAAACAGGAAGGCTAGCTGGTAGACGAAGATCGGCAGCAGATCTGCCGCCATCATCATGCGGTTGGCAAATGTGTGGAAAAGGAAGCTGCCGATCCCGATGCAAGCCAGATTGAGGGTGAGAAAAGTCAGGTGCAGGCTGTGCCGGGTTTTCCTGCATCGCATCAGCCAGACGATTGCCAGTGCTGCAAAAACAAACGACAGATTGCTGAGGGCATTGACCGGCTCCGCCCAGAAGTCAGGCGAAGTGCGTTCGCAGTAAAGATCGATGGAGGCTATAGCAAGGCCTCGATCGTTTCGTTGAGGTCTTCCGGTCTGGTGGCCGGCGCGTAGCGTTCGACTACCTGGCCTTCGCGGTTCACCAGGAATTTGGTGAAATTCCATTTGATCGCCTCGGTGCCCAGCACGCCCGAGGCTGCGTGCTTCAGGTAGGTGTAGAGCGGATGGGCGCTTTCACCATTGACTTCGATCTTGGCAAAGAGGGGGAAGGTAACGCCGAAATTGATCTGGCAAAATTGCCCGATAGCCGCAGCATCGCCGGGCTCCTGGCAGCCAAACTGGTTGCAGGGAAAGCCGAGAACTACCAGGCCGCGAGCCTGCAACTTCCGGTAGAGGGATTCCAGTTCGGCGTATTGGGGGGTGAAGCCGCACTGGCTGGCCGTATTGACGATCAGCAGTACTTTTCCCCGCCAGGTGTCGAGGCTGACCTCGTCACCGTTCAGCAGCGTGGCCTTGAAGTCGTAGATCGAGGTGCTCATTGGATTCCCTTATTGCTGGATTGACGGGGTTACTGCATACCGTTCCAGAGTCCTGCTACTGAGTTATGCGTAGGTTCCGAGAATCGCTACTACGACCGTGGTCGCTCCCAGGATCAGATTGGTCAGCACCATCCCGCGAATACGATTCATCGAGGCCCCGGCAGCGGGCCAGTCCTGTGCGGCAACACCCCGCTTGAGGCGAGGATAAAGACCGAGGGCGATGTAGGCGAAGATACCGGTCATCACAAGGCCCAGGGTGAGCATGGTGTGCCAGTGGATCGGTGCATGCCCCATGCCGACGGGCAGCATGATGGCGAGGCCGGAAGCCAGGATTGCCACGATACTGATGGCGACTGCAACGAAAAAGCGACCGAGCACGGCGGCGAGCAGGGGCAACCTCTGCGGTGGTGGCAGTTGTGCGGCTGCCACCGGACGCAGGCAGACATGCGCGAAGAACATGCCGCCGACCCAAACGATCACGCCGGCAATATGCAGAAGGTGGAGCAGGGATTTCATTGGCCGTACCTTGTGTGGTGGATGGTTGGAAGCCTGTGGAGTGGATGTTTTTGAGCGCCGGAGGTTCCATTGGAGATTATAGGGGGGCGTACCGGGCACGCTGCTATCCCAGGTTGGTGTAAAGTCCAAGCCCGATTCAGAGGCTTGCGGGCTGCATCAAATCTTATGAACGAACAAATCCTGGCGCGGCTGGCGCTTTTCCTCCGCGATCTCGGACAGGCTCTGCACGTCAGCGGGGCGCCGGCGCACGACCTGGAGTCGGCGATGAAGGAGATCGGACAGCGCCTAGGCGTTCGCGTCGAGGGCTTCGCGGTCCTGACCTTTCTCGCGCTGACCGTGGTTTCAGGCAACAACTCGCGGCGGGTCGAATTGCTGCGCCTGCCTCCCTACGACTACAACATGGCCCGCCTGATCGAGCTCGAGGCCCTGTGCCGGGAAATCGATTCCGGCGACCATCTGGACAGCTACGCGGAAAAACTCGCGGGCATCATGCGCCAGCCGCCGCCGTGGTCCGGCTGGGCCTTTGTTGGCATGGGCTTTCTCCTTTCCGCATCGGTCGCCCTGCTGCTACGCGGCGGATGGGCGGAAATGGCTTGCGGCGGACTGATCGGCATGGGTTTTGTCGCCGGTTACCTGCAATTCGCGCGCATTCCCCGGCTCGGCCCGGCGGTTCCGGTCATTCTTTGCGCGCTGGCCGCGATTGCCGCGCAGGCGCTCGCCCATGTCTGGCCGCAGCAGGTCCCCTTCATTTCCGCAGTCGCCGGCGTCGTTCTCCTGCTGCCGGGCTTCATGCTGACCGTCGCCATGTCGGAACTGGCGACCCAGAACTATCTGGCCGGTACTGGGCGCCTGGCCGGTGCCTTCGTCCTGCTTTTCCTGATGGGGGCGGGACTGGTCATTGGCACGCAACTCTGCCTGGCCGTGCTGCCGCCGCTGCCTGTTCCGGGGCAGGCTGGCAGCCTGCCAGCCTGGGCAATCTGGGCGGCGATTGCCGGTCTCGGCATTTCGCTGCTTGCCGTCCTGCAGGCACCGCTGGCCTCGATCCACGTTTCGGTCGGCGCCTGTCTGCTCGCCTGGGCAAGCTATTCGCTGGTCAGTGCGCCGCTCGGCAACGTCGTCGGGGCGTTTTCGGGCGCGCTCGCCGTCTCCTGTGCCGGGCATGTTTATCAATTCCTGAGCAAGCGACCGGCCGCGCTCGTCCAGATTCCCGGGTTGATCACGCTGGTGCCCGGCAGCATGGGGCTGCGCGGCGTTCATGCCTTGATCCAGCAGGAAAGTACCGCCGGCATCGGCTTGATGACCGACATGGTGATGACCGGCGCCGTACTCGCGGTCGGCCTTCTGCTCGCCAACAACGTCATGCCACTGATTTTCGAGCGGCAGAAAACGGGCGCGGTTTGATGCTTCCCGGCGGACATCTAAGCGGCGTCGCCTGTGCGCTCGGCGCCGGGCTGGCCTGGGGCCTCGTCTTCGTCGCGCCGCTGGTGCTGATCGATTACCCGCCACTGCTGCTTTCGGTCGGACGCTACCTGGCCTTCGGCCTGATTGCGCTGCCGCTGGCCTGGCGCGACCGCCGACGTCTGCTGCAGCTCAACCGCCGGGACTGGGGGCGCGCCTTCGAACTCGCGCTGATCGGCAACCTTGTCTATTACGGTTTGCTTGCCTCGGCCATCCAGCTTGCCGATGCGCCGGTGCCGACAATGCTGATTGGCACCCTGCCCATCGTCATCGCCGTCGCCGCCAACCTCGGGCGGGGCGGCATTCCCTGGCGCCGGTTGCTGCCGCCGCTGGGCGTGATCGCCCTCGGCATCGTCCTGGTCAACCACCACGAACTCGGGCGTCTGGAGGGCGGGCGGAGTCTCGGCGACTACGTGCTGGGCAGCCTCCTGGCCATCGGGGCGGTGGCCTGCTGGGCCTGGTATCCGATCCGTAATGCCGCCTGGCTGCAGGCGCATCCCGGCCTCGCATCCGGCACCTGGGCGACCGCGCAGGGCCTGGCGACCCTGCCGCTGGCATTGCTCGTACTCGCCGGACTTTCGGTGTTCATGCCGTTGCCGGCCGCATTCGACTGGCCGCTCGGGCCGCGCCCTGCGCTGTTCGTCGGCGTGATGTTGGCGCTCGGCCTGTTTGCTTCCTGGATTGGCACCGTCCTCTGGAACCGGGCGAGCCAGCTGCTGCCGACCTCGCTGTCCGGGCAGTTGATCGTTTTCGAGACCCTGGCCGCCCTCGCTTACGCCTATGCCTGGCGCGGCGAATTGCCCGGCATTGCCAGCGCCGCCGGCATCGTCCTGCTCGTGCTCGGCGTCGTCCTTGGGCTGCGCGCCTACCGCTCGGCCTGATACCCAGCCGGGATGCCCCGATGGCAGGCAAGACGCGTATGCTTGTCGCCCTGATTCGCCGAACCGATCGCCATGTCTTCTCCGTTGTCTTCCCGTGACGAAAGTTTTTTCCTGCTGACGCTGGCCGGCATCCAGTTCAGTCACATCCTCGATTTCATGATCATGATGCCGCTCGGGCCGATCCTGATGCGGACACTCGGCATCGGGACGCACGAATTCGGCCTGCTGGTGGCGGCCTACAGTTTCAGCGCCGCGCTGTCCGGCCTGTTGGCGGCGACCTTCGTCGACCGGTTCGAGCGCAAGCGTGTTCTGCTCTCCTGTCTGGTCCTGTTCGCCCTGGCAACCCTGGCCTGTGGCCTGGCCCCGGATTACGCCACCCTGATCGTGGCGCGCGGCCTGGCCGGCGTCTTCGGCGGCATCATGGGCGCCCTGGTCCATACCATGATCGCCGACGCGATTCCCTTTGCACGGCGCGCCAAGGCAAGCGGCATCGTGGCGAGCGCTTTCTCTATTTCCACCATCGCCGGCGTTCCCCTGTCACTGTGGCTGGCCAACCACCTCGGATGGCGTTCCCCCTTTCTCCTCATCGCCGCGGTGAGTCTGGTGTTCATCGTCATCGGCCTGCG
The DNA here is from genome assembly GCA_016791065.1 of Dechloromonas sp. Lineage (GTDB taxonomy): Bacteria > Pseudomonadota > Gammaproteobacteria > Burkholderiales > Rhodocyclaceae > Azonexus. Next base: position 21,534 of record JAEUOD010000119.1, read on the forward strand.
CTTCCTGCCCGAGTTGCGGCATCACCTGGAAGGCGAGAAGGGTGGTCATCTGCTCTCGGCGAGTTTTGCCGTGCTGGGCGAGGGCAACCACCTGCGCGCCTTGCTGTTCTCGGCACTGATCATCTTCTCCGGCTTCACGGTCATTCCCTACATCACTGTCTACGCCGTCGGCAACGTCGGTATCCCACTGCAGGAGATTCCCATCGTCTACCTGGTCGGCGGCTTCGCGACCTTCCTCAGCGCCCGGCTGATCGGGCAATGGGCCGACCGGCACGGCAAGGTGGAGGTCTATCGCCGCGTCGCCTGGCTCTCCATGCTGCCCATCCTGGCGCTGACGCATGCCGGCAAGGTGCCGCTCTGGGGTTGGCTGATCTGCTCGACCAGCTTCTTCGTGCTTATCTCCGGGCGCATGATTCCGGCCATGGCGATCATCGCCTCGGCTGCCCAGCCAAAGTTGCGCGGCACCTTCATGTCGCTCAACGGTACCGTACAGTCGCTGGCCATGGGTTTGGCCACGACCCTGGCCGGCTTCCTGATCACCCTTGACGGCGATGGCGGCATTGCCGGCTATCCGCTGGTCGGCTATGTTGCCGTGGCCGCCAACCTGCTCGCGATGTGGTTTGCGGGGCACATCGTCATGCATGGGAAAAACGCCTGAAACCCGAATCGGCTGTCCATGAATCCATCCAAGGTTTCCCGCGAGCGCCTGCAGTCGCTGACCGATCTGCCCAACATCGGCCCGGCGGCGGCAGTCGATCTACATTTGCTCGGTATCCATACGCCGGCCCAACTGCTTGGCCGTGACCCCTACCAAATGTATGAAGCGCTCTATGTCCGTACCGGTACACGCCACGATCCCTGCGTCCTCGATGTTTTCATTTCCATCACGCGCTTCATGGCTGGCGAGGCGCCGAAGGCTTGGTGGAAATTTACGGCCGAACGTAAGCGAATTACAGGTCAGGCGTAATTTTTGCGATGCGGCAATTTCACGTTCTGCCCGATGCCGTCCTGCAGCCTTACATAGACCGCTTGTGGGGCTGGGAGAGTGCGCCGGACGAACTCGTCGCACTGCCCACGCTGCTTCCCGGTACTGGTGCCGAACTCTATTTTCACTACCGCCAGCCTTTTCATATCCAAATGCCGGCAGGGGAGCCAGAAGCTTGCGCAAATGCCCACTTGCTCTGTCTGCGCAGCAAGCCGCTGCCGTTGTGCGCGAGTGAAGACGTTGGATTTATTGCTGTTCGTTTTCGGGCCGGCAAACTGCATCGTTTCACCGATATTCCCGCGGGAGAATAATTCGATCGCCCGTATGCAGCCGATGACTTATGGGGAAGGGCCGGCCAAGCGGTGCGGCAAGCCGTCGCGGAGAGCGAGAGCCTGCCCGCACGCCTGCACCTGATTCAGGACTTTCTGGCTAGGTGCCTGCATTCCCCTGCTGCGGATACGCTGGCCGAGCATGCGGTGTCTTTGCTTTACCGGGAGAGCGCATCGATAACCGTTGGTGCTCTGGCAAGTCGCCTGAAAATCAGCCCACGCCAGATGGAGCGACGCGTGCTTTCATTGACCGGGAAAACGCCGGCTGAACTGCGGCGTCTCGGACGCTTGCAGAAAACGCTACGAACGCTCCTGCTGGCACCAGAGTCCTGCTTGTTGGATGTTGCCCTCGCCAACGGCTACTACGACCAATCCCATTTCAGCCGTGACTGCCGCGAACTGGCGCAAGTGTCGCCCGGGCGTTTGTTGCAGGCGGCGCGCACGAAGACGCATTTTTACAATACGCCGCTCAATGCTTTCAGGAAGATGAAGCCTTTAATGTCTTATTGAAGGGCTTCAGCATGTTTTTGCTATTGGTGGAAATGCGCGCCCGCTCTGCGATGGCGAGCGAGCTGGAAAATCTCCTGACTGCTTTGCTCGAAGCGGCGCGCGACGAGCCGGGTACCCTGATCTACGCGGTTCATCGGCAGCAAGAGGATGCACAGGCTTTCGTGCTCTACGAGTTGTACCGGGATCGAGCGGCATGGGAAGTGCATTGTGCGACCGAGGCCGTGCAGCAAGCCTTGCGCCAATTTGAGAACCTGCTGATTGCGCCGCCCCGGCTTGTGTTTTGCAATACCTTGGGCATGGCGGGGTATGTCGCAGATGATTGAGGCTGCTGAACGGGGCATTTACAAACCTCTGCGGTACGGGCTGCGCATCTTAGCAACCCTCACTTATCATTGCATCGAATCGATTTCGGCAACAAAACTCAAATGAATCAGCCCGCCTACTGGATCCTGCGCTGCGAACACCGTCTGCTTACCTTGGGCGGCGAGGCAGCGCCTTCGCTCTTCCCGGCCGGCTTCGCCGCCGATGTCGGTAACCCTGAGCGCGCGGTGCATGTCGGCGAATTCAAGGGCCTGCCCTGCCATGCGGCCGATGTGGCGCAATTTCCCGATCTTCCCGGCTGCGAAGCGGTGCCCCTGCGCGCCATCTTCCAGTTGGCGGGGCCGCAAGTCTTCATGCTGGCCGGTCGTGCCACCCAACTGCTCGACTGGCAGGCCAATCATCGCTTTTGCGGCCGCTGCGGTACGCCGACGACCATGGCTGAAGGGGAAACGGCGATGCGTTGCCCGACCTGCGGCCTGCTCGCCTATCCGCGGATTTCGCCGGCTGTGATGGTGCTGGTGCGCGATGGCGAGCGCCTGTTGCTGGCGCGCAGCCCGCATTTCAAGCCCGGCGTGTTCAGTGCCCTGGCCGGTTTTGTCGAGCCGGGTGAGACGTTGGAGCAGTGCGCCGCGCGCGAAGTGCGGGAGGAGGTCGGCATCAAGATTGCCAACCTGCGCTATTTCGACAGCCAGCCCTGGCCGTTTCCCAATTCGCTGATGGTGGCCTTCTTTGCCGATTACGCCGGCGGCACGATTACGCCTGATCCGGCCGAGATCGCTGAGGCGGAATGGTTTACGCCGTATGACCTGCCTATCCTGCCCGATCCGATCAGCATCTCGCGGCGGCTGATCGACGCCGCGCTCGGGCGTTAAAGGACTTCCAGAACCTTTTCTGGCGGCCGGCCGATGGCGGCGCGTTCGCCGTGGATGACGATCGGGCGTTCGATCAGGCGTGGGTGTTCTGCCATGGCCGCGATCAGCGCGTCCTGCGACAGGCTCTTGTCGTCGAGGCCAAGCGCCTTGTATTCATCCTCGCCCTTGCGCATCAGGGCGCGCGCATCGCTCAGGCCTAGTTTGCCGAGCACGGCCTTGATTTCGGCAACGGATGGCGGCTGCTCAAGGTAAAGGACGACTTGCGGCTCGATACCGCGCGCCTTGAGCAAGGCAAGCGTGTCGCGCGATTTCGAGCAGCGGGGGTTGTGGTAGATGCAGATGGTCATCGGAAGCATTCGATAGGCTTGAAGGGGAAACGCATTGTCGCGCGCACCGGCCAAAGAAAGAAGGCCGGTCACCCGGCCTTTATTTTCCAGCCCGTAAGCGGATCTGACTCAAACGCGCAGCAGGGCCTTGACCAGGCGTTCCGACAGCTGGTCTTCCGTGAACTGCGGCTCGTTGGGCGGGTAGAGCGAGTTTTCCTCGATGGTGAAACCGTTCTCCTGGGCCAGGGCGCGCAGTTCCTTGATCTTCTGGCAAGCCAGCAATTGTTCCCGCAGGGCAGGTTCGGCACGGGCCTTATCGGAAAAAGCCTTGATGGGGGCAATCGACATCTAAATCTCCTTCGTTCAGGTTTGTTGCAAAAACGGGTGGGTCAGGCGGGGTAATCGACCTCGGCCGGTTCGTCACCGCCATCGTCGATGATGGCTTGCGCGAGGCGGCCATCCGGGTGGTAACGGTAGTCGTGGCGGAACTCGGTCTCGCCATAAACAATCTTCTCGCAGCGCAGCAGTTGCCCTTCGGCATTGAAGCTGCCGCTGAAATAGGTATTGCGGTTGCGCATGTCGCTTTCAGCCAGTTCGCCGACCAGCTTGAGCGGCAGGCGAACCCCGCTATAGCTGGTGAAGTAGCGCTGGGTGGTCACGGTTTCAGGCATTGCGTCCTCGGTGTTGATACAGTGGGCGCCCCGATGCGATGTCGACTTTGCGACATGAAATGCACGCTTCGAGGGCTTTCGGTACTTAAAAGCAATTCCGGGGCCAAAGCTGTTTCCGGCGCTTAAAACCGCACCAGTTGGCCGTCTTCGGGCAAAATATGCCCAGGAGGTAAGGCATGGTCACGAAAACACTGGTCGACAAATTGCGTTCGATGATGGCGCCGCCCAAGGCGCGCGCCGGCCTGACGACAAGAGGCCTCGAACAATTGCGGGTGCAGCTGCGCGAATGTGCCGAAGGGCAGGGCGGTGAGGTGTCGGCCCGAGCCCGGGCCGCCCGCCTGGCCGAAACCTATTTGCGCCTCAACGACGAGGGGCGGCAGCATTTCCTCAAGCTGATCGCCCAGGAATTCGGCCCCGACCCCGCCGCCGTGGCGACGGCGCACGCCGCCTATCAGGCTGCTGTCGGCACGCCGGAGCAATGGAAGGCCGAGGCGGCTTTGCGCGGTGCCATGCGTTCGGCACGCATCCGCATCCTGACGCAGTTCAACGCCATCCCGCAGGGCGTCAAGTTCCTCGTTGATCTGCGCGCCGACCTGCTGCGCTACCTCGAAAATGACCGCGAACTGGCGGTGCTCGACCGCGAACTCGAGTCGCGCCTGAGCGCCTGGTTCGACGTCGGTTTCCTCGAACTCCAGCGCCTGACCTGGAATTCACCGGCCGCGCTGCTTGAAAAGTTGATCGAATACGAAGCCGTCCATGAAATCCGCTCCTGGGCCGACCTCAAGAACCGCCTCGACTCCGACCGGCGCCTCTACGCCTTTTTCCACCCGCGCATGCCGGCCGAGCCGCTGATCTTCGTCGAAGTCGCGCTCACCGACGACCTGGCCGGCAACGTCCAGGCCCTGCTCGACGAACATGCCCCGGTTTTCGACCACCGCAAGGCCGACACCGCCATCTTCTATTCCATCTCCAACACCCAGGTCGGCCTGCGCGGCGTTTCCTTCGGCAATTTCCTGCTCAAACGCGTGATCGATGACCTGCGCCGCGACTTCCCACGGCTCGACAAATTCGCCACTCTCTCGCCCATGCCCGGCCTGGCAGCCTGGGTGCGCAAGAACCCGCAGGTGCTGGCCGAAGCTGGCATAGAGTTGCCGTTCGAACTCCTCTCCACCGCAAGCTGGGCCGACGACAAGCAGCAGGCCCGCGCCCTGCGCGAACCACTCCTGCGCCTCGGCGCCCGCTACCTGGCAACCGCCAAGCAGAAAGGCGGCGACATCGGCCCACCGTTTGACCCCGTTTCCCGCTTCCACCTCGGCAACGGTGCACGCATCGAGCGCCTGAACTACCTCGGCGACAGTTCGGCCAAGGGATTCCGACAGTCCTTCGGGCTCATGGTCAACTATCGCTACCTGCTGGAAGAGCTTGAAGACAATCTAGAAGCCTTCGCCAGCAGCGGCAAGATCGCCATGGTGCCGGCCATCCGGCGGTTGGCCAAGACTGCGTGATTGCTTGCTCGGAGGCGTTGGCCGATCAGGGGTGTCGGCGGCGAGGCTCCAGATCAAGGCGGTGATGGCGGTCGAGTTCGTCGACGATTTCCAGCGTTCTGCCCCCATTGCCAAGTTTCATGCTGCGAATGAAGACATCCTGTACGTCTTCTTCCAACTCCGGCAAGTACTGCGTTTCGTAGATGCGGCGCAGCCAGATTTCCCGGTCACTCTTCACGTCGATGGCGGCGATATAACCACCTTCCTGCGGCAGTCCCCGGGCGCGCGTGGCTAGCACGACCGTGTAGCGGATGCCGGCCACGGTGACCGGTCGGACCTCGGGCGGCGCCACGCGTTTGGCGGCCGGTAAGCCGGCGGCTGAGAGTTGTGGCGTACCGAGCAGTAGCATCAGTAAGCAGATTGGCAAGGTGCGCAGGGCAGACTTAAAGGCACGCATCAGTCTTTGCCAGACTTTACGCCATGGGTGAGCGGATCGACCGCAAAGCGGCGGTTTTGTTCGTCGATGACGCTAAGCTTGCCGTGTGGGCCGGATCGGAGTTTTTTGATCAATTTAAGTGGGCTGAGTGAATTGAAAGATTTAGTCAGCTACTGAACCCAATCACCGCCATCTTGCGCCGCAGATAGGCAATCTGCGTCTGCAGCGGCAACTGCTTGGGGCAAACGTCGTGGCAGCCGAGCAGGGACATGCAGCCGAATACACCATCGTCGTCGCCGATCAGTTCGTAGAAATCATCGTCGCTGCGCTGGTCGCGCGGGTCGAGGCGGAAGCGGGCGATCTTGTTGAGGCCGATGGCACCGACGAAGTCTTCTCGCATCTGCGCCGTGCCGCAGCCGGCGATGCAGCAGCCGCATTCGATGCAGCGGTCGAGTTCGTAGATGGCTTCGGCCAGATCGGGGTCCATCGGGGTTTCCAGTGTGTCGATGGCAACCGGGGTGGCGTCGTGAATCCAGGTCTGCAGGCGTTCGGCGGTGCCGCGCATCCATTTGCCGGTATTGACCGAGAGGTCGCCGATCAACTCGAAGAAGGGCAGCGGGGCGAGGGTGATGGTGGTGCCGAGGTCGCGCGTTAACGTGCGGCAGGCGAGGCCGGGGCGTCCGTCGATGAGCATGGCGCAGCTGCCGCAGATGCCGGCGCGGCAGACGAAATCGAACTGCACCGAGGGGTCTTGCGCGGCGCGGATTTCGTTGAGCGCGATGAACAGCGTCATGCCTTCGGCTTCCTCGATTTCGTAGGGCTGCAGGTGCGGCACGCTGGCCGGGTCGGCCGGGTTGTGGCGCAGAACCTGAATGCACAGGCGGCGGGGCGGCAGCGTCCCGGTCTTGCGGTGGAGGATGCTGATCATGCGGTTTCTTCCAGGCGGGCGTTGGGGCCGCGCAGGTGGGGCGGGAGCAGGTGGCGGAAGGGCATCAGGGCCTGCTGCACGGCGTTGCGGTCGGCGTCAGCGAGGCGGGCACGGATCTGTTCGATTTCGGTCTGGCGGCGTGCCGTTTCGGGATGTTCGATGGCGTCGCGCGCACCATAGCCGCGCCAGCCGGGCGGCAGTTCCATGCGGCGGACGTCGAGCGCTTCGTATTCCAGCGTCGGTACGCGTTGTTCCGGATCGCGCCAGTAGGCGAGGGTACGCTTGAGCCATTGGGCATCGTCGCGGCGCGGGTAATCGTCGCGGAAGTGGGCGCCGCGGCTTTCGGTGCGCTGCAGCGCGCCGTGGGCGACGCAGAGGGCCAGCTTGAGCATCTTCTGGACGCGCCAGGCGGTGGTCAGCTCCGGGTTGGCGCCGGGGCTTGAGCTGCGCAGGCCGATTTGCCAGCTGCGCAGGAGCAGGGTTTTGAGTTCCTCGACGGCCGCGCCCAGGGCTTCGCCGTTGCGCACGATGCCGACGTTCTCGCTCATGATCGTCTGCATGCGCTGCAGCAGGGCGCTGGCGCTTTCCGTGCCCCGGCTGGCGGCGAGGTCGGCGAAGCGGGCGCTTTCGTGTTCCCAGCAATCGCGGACGAGGGCGGTCGATACGTGCATGTCGCCTTCCGGCGTCGCACAGAAATCGGCGATCGCCTCGCCGACGATCATGCCGGCGACGACGGTTTCCGCCACCGAGTTGCCGCCCAGGCGGTTGAAGCCGTGCAGGTCCCAGCAGGCTGCCTCGCCGCAAGCGAACAGGCCACGCAGGCCATAGGCTGCGCCGTGGGCGTCGGTGCGAATGCCGCCCATCGAGTAATGCTGTGCCGGGCGTACCGGTATCCAATGCCTGGCCGGGTCGATGCCGAGGAAGTGCTGGCAGATTTCCTTCACTTCGCGCAGCTTGCCGTTGATGTGGGCCTCGCCGAGCAGGGTGATGTCGAGCCAGAGATGCTCGCCGAAGCGGTTGCTGGCGCCCTTGCCGCTGCGGATGTGGGCTTCCATGCGGCGGGAAACCACGTCGCGCGAGGCGAGTTCCTTCTTCTCCGGTTCGTAGTCGGGCATGAAGCGGTGGCCGTCGACGTCGCGCAGCAGGCCGCCATCGCCGCGACAGCCTTCGGTGACCAGGATGCCGGCCGGGAAGATGGCGGTCGGGTGAAACTGCACGGCCTCCATGTTGGCGAGCGGCACGACGCCGGTTTCGAGAGCGATGGCGGCGCCGATGCCTTCGTTGATTACGGCATTGGTCGTAGCGCGGTAGATGCGTCCGAAACCGCCGGTGGCGATGCAGGTGGCGCGGGCGACGTAGGCGAGCAGCTTGCCGTTGGCGAGGTTGCGGACGATGGCACCGTAGCAGCGCACGCCGTCGTGGATCAACGAAACGGCTTCCATGCGTTCATGCACCGGGATGTTTTCGGCCACGGTCTGATCGCTGACGGCGTAGAGCATGGCATGGCCGGTGCCGTCGGAGACGTAGCAGGTCCGCCATTTCTTGGTGCCGCCGAAGTCGCGGGCGGCGATCAGGCCGTGGGCGGCTTGCGGTTCGTCGAGCGTGACGCGCTGGCTGTCGATGATGACCTCGTGCGGGCCGGCCTCGACGCGGTTCCAGGGCACGCCCCAGGCGGCCAGTTCGCGCACGGCCTTGGGCGCGGTGTGGACGAACATGCGGGCGACTTCCTGGTCGGCACCCCAGTCGCTGCCGCGCACGGTGTCCTCGAAATGCACGTCCTCGTTGTCGCCGGCCCCTTTGGCAGTGTTGCCCAGGCTGGCCTGCATGCCGCCCTGCGCGGCGGCTGAGTGCGAACGCTTGGGTGGCACCAAGCTGAGGATGAGCACTTTCTGGCCGCGCTTGCGGGCGGCAAGCGCGGCGCGCAGGCCGGCCAGTCCGCCGCCGATGACGAGGACGTCGGTATGGATGACTTCCATCTCAGTGCTTTCCGGGATGTTGCGGGGCGCTTTGCTGCGTCGGCACGTAGCGTTCGCCGGCACGGTCGGCATGGGCGCGGCCGAGATCGACGTAGGCGGCGAGGGTGACCAGGCCGAGCGTGATGTAGAAGGCGCTGATCGCATGCTTGGCCCAGCGCAGGCGGCGGCGATAACGGTTGGGCTGCTTTGCCGCGAACCAGCCCCACTTGATGGCCAGGCGGTAGAGGCCGATGCTGGCGTGCAGTTCAGCGGCGAGCAGGAGCAGCAGGTAGAGCGGCCACATGTTGCCGGTCCACACGCGGTCGGCGGATTCGTAGGGGCCGATCAGCGCCGGCTGCATCAGCATGTCGTAGAGGTGGATGGTCGCCATGAAGAAGAGCGCGAAGCCGGTCCAGATCTGCAGCCACCAGAGCGAGGTGTCGCTGTGGCGCAGGCTGTTCTTGTGCTGCATGAAGGCGCGGTACTGACGGTAGCCGGCCGGGAACTTCCGCATGGCCAGCCAGGCGTGGGTGATGAAGATGACCAGGATGACGATGACGACGCCGGAAACCAGCAGCGGCTGGGGCTTGCCGAGGAAATATGCACCTTCGAAGAAACGGGCGACGGTGTAGAAGGCGTCGTGGCTGATCAGGATGGTCGACACGAAGAACATGTGAGCCATCAGGAAAACAGCGAGGAAAAGCCCGGAGGCGCTTTGCAGCATATCCAACCGTGCCGGCCAGCGGCTCTTGCGGCGGGGTTGGCGGGCGGGTGTTGTGGTGGGCGCGTGGATGACGAGTTGCCCGGAGGCATCTGCGTCGAGCAGTTCGTGACTGCCATTGTTGTCGATCAGGGCCATGATCTTGCATCCTTCCTTCAAGCTCAGCGCTTGGCGTGAGCGGAACTGGATGCCCGGTGACGAAGCAACGGTGGGAACCGTGCCCGAACGCAAGCGTCCAGCAAGTTCGTCTGCTCCACTTTCTTATTGTGAAAACCAATTTAGCACAGCCGCAGCGCACGGAATGTGAATTTTGTTGCGCTGCAGCAGCTATTTGTTCTTCCCGCAACAGCGGGCTTGCCTTCAGCCTCCGATCAGCCAGCCACCGAGGGCGGCCAGGACGACCACGACGACCGGCGACAGCCGGCCGAAGACGAGCAGGCCGAAGGCGGCAAGGGCCAGCGCGAAATCGGCCTTGCCGTGGATGGCGCTGATCCAGACCGGGTCGTAAAGGGCGGCGCCGAGTACACCGACGACGGCGGCGTTGATGCCGCCCATGGCGCGTTGCACGCCGTTCCGTTGGCGCAGTGCTTCCCAGTGGGGCAAGGCGCCGGCGACGAGCAGGAAGGAGGGGATGAAGATGGCCAGCAACAGGACGATGCCGCCAGTCCAACCGCCCAGGGGCGCCGGCATCACGGCCCCGAGAAAGGCGGCAAAGGTGAAGAGCGGCCCGGGAACGGCCTGCGCCGCACCATAGCCGGCCAGGAAGACATCGTTGCCAATCCAGCCGGTCGGTACGACGCTGGCCTGGAGCAGCGGCAGGACGACATGCCCGCCGCCGAATACCAGCGAACCGGCCTGGTAGAAGGCGGAAACGGCCGAAACGGTTAGCGAGCCCTGCCAGCTTGCCAGCATGGGCAAGCCAAGCAGCAACAGGGCGAAGACAGCCAGGAGGGCAGTGCCGGCGGCCTTGCTTACGCCAAAACTTTGATGAACTGCCGATGGCAGTTGCGGCAGCGCCAGTGCCCGCCAACCGATCAAGCCGCCGAGAACGATGGCGATGATCTGGCTGAAGGCGCTCGGCAGCAACATGACCAACAGGGCGGCGCCGACGGCGATGCCGCCGCGCAAGCGGTCCGGACAGAGCGATTTCGCCATGCCCCAGACCGCCTGGGCGACGACGGCTACCGCCATGACCTTGAGCCCATGGACGATGCCGGATTCGGCCAGGCCGGACCACTTGGCGACGCCGAAGGCGAACAGGATCAATGCCAGCGCCGAGGGCAGCGTGAAGCCCAGCCAGGCGGCGAGCGCGCCGAGCCATCCTGCCCGCCCCAGGCCGATCGCCATGCCGACCTGGCTGCTCGCCGGGCCAGGCAGGAACTGGCAGAGGGCGACGAGATCCGAGTAGCCCTTGTCGTCGAGCCAGCGGCGGCGTTCAACGAATTCGCTGCGGAAATAGCCGAGATGGGCCACCGGGCCGCCGAAGGAAGTCAGGCCGAGCTTGAGAAAGGCGCTTAGAACTTCGATGGGCGAGCCTCTGACGGCTTGAACGGGAGGGGATATTTCGTTTTGCATGGGGGAGGGGAACTGTTCAGCCGCGATAGGTGGTCAGGTGGATGCTGGTTTCGCTGGTCTGGATGCTGCGGATCAGCCGGATGCGCTCCAGTATGTCCGACAATTCGGTCAGACTGCCAGCGCGCAGTTCGGCCAGCAGATCCCAGCGGCCGTTGGTGCCGTGCAGAGAGGCAACGCCCGGCTCGCCGAGCAGGCTGGCGATCACCGAACGGGTCTCGTTGCCGGCGACGGCGATGCTCATCCAGGCCCGGATGTCGTTCTGGCGGACATCCGGCCGCAATCGCACGGTGTAGCCGACGATGATGCCCTCGTTTTCGAGCTTGGCGATGCGGTTGGTCACCGTGCCCCGCGACACCTTGAGGCGGTGGGCCAGCGTGGCGACGCTGAGGCGGGCGTTGCCGCGCAGCAAGGCGATCAGTTGCTGGTCGAGGTTGTCCATGGCTGTCATTTCGTCAGTTTTCCTTGCCGAATTGATCAATAGACTAACGAATCGGTGCATTAGTTGCTGTTTTGTTTGGCGGGGAAATTGTCGATGATGAAGCCATCGGTATGGTCGACAGGTCGAAGGAGGATCTCCATGAGCCCGAAACTGCAGCACGCCACTCGCTTTCTCGATGCCGGCACGGTCGCTGCCCTGTTCGCCCGCAAGGGCGTGGCGAACTGCATCGCCGGGTTGGCCGACTATATCCGAGACGATTTCCAGCGCTGGGATGCCTTCGACAAGACGGCGCGCGTCGCGGCCCATTCGCCGCACGGCGTCATCGAACTGATGCCGGTCGCCGACCGCGCGCTCTACGCCTTCAAGTACGTCAATGGCCATCCGGGCAACCATCGCCACGGGCTGTCCACGGTCATGGCCTTCGGCGTGCTGGCCGAAGTCGAGACGGGATGGCCCCTGTTGCTCAGCGAGCTGACCCTGACCACCGCCCTGCGCACCGCGGCCATGTCGGCGCTTGCCGCCGGCCTGCTGGCCCGTCCGGGCTGCCGGCGCATGGCCGTGATCGGCAACGGGGCGCAGAGCGAATTCCAGGCGCTGGCCTTCCATCGCTTGCTCGGCGTCACCCAGTTCCATCTTTACGACACCGATCCTGCGGCGACTGCCAAGCTTCTCGCCAATCTGGCCCGACTCGGCCTGTCGGCGCGGGCCTTCGGCAGTACGCGGGAGGCGGTGCGCGGTTGCGACATCGTGAGCACGATCACGGCCGACAAGACCCGGGCCACCATCCTGACGCCCGACATGATCGAACCCGGCATGCACATCAATGCCGTCGGGGGCGATTGCCCTGGCAAGACCGAACTGCATCCCGAGGTGCTACGCAGGGCGGACGTCTTCGTCGAGTACGAGCCGCAGACCCGATGCGAGGGCGAGATCCAGCAGATGCCGGCCGATTTCCCGGTCACCGAGTTGTGGCGTATTCTCGCGGACGAAACGCTCGGGCGGCAGGGGGCGGCGGATGTCACGATCTTCGATTCGGTGGGCTTTGCGCTGGAGGACTTTTCGGCGCTGCGCTACCTGCGGGACGTCGCGGCGGAGCTGGAGGTGGATGCCGGCATCTCGCTGATACCCGATCTGCCTGACCCGAAAAACCTGTTTGGCTACATTCCGGCGGTGGCCGGCCTGGCCCGCGCCGCCTGATTCAAGAAAGGGTGCGACATGAAGCATCTCGACCTGCGACCGGTCAGCATCATCGGCGTGCCGAGCGATGTCGGGGCCAGCGTTATCGGCGCCCGCATGGGGCCGGAAGCGCTGCGCGTCGCCGGCATCGTCCAGGCGGTGGCGCGTTATGGCTGCAGCGTGCGCGATTGCGGCGATCTGCGCGGCCCGGTCAATCCTGATGCGCCGGCGGTGGGCGGCTATCGTCACCTGCCCGAGGTGGTCGCCTGGAACCAGGCGGTGTTCGAGGCGATCTACGATGAACTGCGGGCCGGCCGGTTGCCGCTGATGATGGGTGGCGACCATAGCCTAGCGATCGGCTCGGTCAGCGCGGTGGCCCGCTATTGTCGGGAACGCGGCCGCAAGCTGCGCATCCTGTGGTTCGACGCCCACGCCGATTTCAATACCTCGGCGATCACGCCGAGCGGCAACCTGCACGGCATGCCGGCCGCCTGCCTGTGCGGTTTCGGCCCGCCGGCACTGGTCGAACTGGGCGGCGCCGTGCCCGCCATCAAGGCCGGAGAGCTCCGTCAGATCGGCATCCGCAGCGTTGACGAAGGCGAGAAACGCTTTCTCGTCGAGCAGGGCATCGAGGTGTTCGACATGCGCTACATCGACGAGATCGGCATGCGGCATACCCTCGAACTGGCGCTGGCCGGCGTCGATGCCGAAACCCACCTGCACGTCAGCCTCGACGTCGACTTCCTCGACCCGGAAATCGCGCCCGGCGTGGCGACAACGGTGCGCGGCGGGCCGACCTATCGCGAGGCGCAACTTTGCATGGAGATGATCGCCGATACCGGACGCCTGGCCTCGCTCGACATCGTCGAACTCAATCCTGCGCTCGATCATCGCAACATGACGGCGCAACTGGCGGTCGATCTGGTCGAGAGCCTGTTCGGCAAGAGCACGCTGCTGCGCCTGCGGAGTTCCTGAACGCCACACCGGGCCTCTGGTAAAATCCCGCCTCGTTTTTCAGGCGCCCCCACTTGTCTTCCCTCCCGGAAATTTTCTCTCCCGACGGCCCGCTGGCCCAGGCGATCAGCGGCTATCGTGTGCGCGAGCAGCAGGTCGAGATGGCCGAGCGCATCGCAGCCGCCATCAATAGCTGTTCGGTCTTCATTGCCGAAGCCGGGACGGGCACGGGCAAGACCTTCGCCTACTTGGTGCCGGCGTTGCGTTCGGGCGGCAAGGTGATCGTCTCGACGGGGACCAAGACGCTGCAGGACCAGCTCTTCAACAAGGACCTGCCGATGGTCCGCGATGCGCTGAAGGCGCCGGTCAAGATCGCGCTCCTCAAGGGGCGCGCCAATTATGTCTGTCCCTACCACCTCGAACGCTCGCTGGCCGACGGCCGTTTCCTGACTCGCGAGGATGCCGCCGACGCTCGCCGCATCTCGGTTTTCGCGAAAGTGACGAAGACCGGCGACAAGTCGGAATGCCTGGAAGTGAACGAGAATTCGCCGGTCTGGAACCACGCCACCTCGACGCGCGAAAACTGCCTCGGCCAGGATTGCCCGGACTACAAGGACTGCTTCGTCATGCAGGCACGGCGCGAGGCGATGGCAGCCGACCTCGTGGTGGTCAATCACCACCTCTTCTTCGCCGACGTCATGCTGCGCGATGAAGGTATGGCCGAATTGCTCCCGGCCTGCAACACGGTGATCTTCGACGAGGCGCATCAGTTGCCGGAAGTGGCGACCCTGTTCTTCGGCGAATCGGTGTCCACCTCGCAGGTGCTCGATCTGGCGCGCGATGCCCGCTCCGAGGGCATGACCCACGCCCGCGACTGCATCGACCTGCAATCGGCGGCGCGCAACCTGGAGAAGGTCGCCAAGGATCTGCGCCTGGCCGTCGGCCTCGATGCCGGGCGTTTCTCCTACGGCCAGTTATTGGAAAAACCGGAATTTGCCCCGGCCCTGAAGCTGCTGGAAGACGAGGTGATCGCTTTCGCAGCCATCCTCGAAACCCAGGCTGAGCGGGCGGAAGGCCTGGAGAAATGCTGGCAGCGCGCCGGCGATCTGGCGCGTGCCCTGGGACAGTGGCAGAAAATGACCGACGACGGCTACGTGCGCTGGGCCGAGGCCTTTACCCAGTCACTGCAACTCAATTCGACGCCGCTCGACGTCGCCGACATTTTTCGCAAGCAGATGGGCGGCCATCCGCGTGCCTGGATCTTCACCTCGGCGACCCTCGCCGTGCAGGGCAAGTTTCATCATTACTGTGCCGAACTCGGCCTCGGCGAGCCGGAATCGGCTTGCTGGCACAGCCCTTTCGAGTACGACAAGCAGGCCATCCTCTACGCCCCGCTCGGCATGCCGGAACCCAATTCCTACGGCTATACCGACGCCGTCGTCGATGCCGCCTTTCCTGCCGTTATCGCGGCCGGTGGCGGCGCCTTCTTCCTGTGTACCAGCCTGCGCGCCATGCGTCGCACGCACGAATTGCTCAAGGCGCGCCTCGAGGACGAAGGCCACGACCTGCCGCTGCTGCTCCAAGGCGAGGGCAGCAAGAACGACCTGCTGCAGCGCTTCCGCCACCTGGGCAACGCCATCCTGGTTGGCAGCCAGAGCTTCTGGGAAGGCGTCGATGTGCGCGGCGAGGCGCTGTCGCTGGTTGTCATCGACAAGATTCCCTTCGCCCCGCCCGATGATCCCGTATTGTCGGCGCGCATCGAGCAGATGAAGCAGCAGGGGCGCAACGCCTTCATGGAGTACCAGTTGCCGCGCGCCGTGATCAACGTCAAGCAGGGGGCGGGCCGTTTGATTCGCGATGAGAGCGATACCGGCGTGCTGATGATTTGCGATCCACGACTTTTATCAAAGCCGTATGGTCGGCGTGTATGGCAAAGTCTGCCCCCGATGAAACGAACCAAGGAGTTGTCGGTGGTGCTTGATTTCTTTGCCAGCAGGAGCAGCGGTGTTTGACCGGCAGGCGCTGGATGCCGCATTGGCGGCGGGTGGCGAGCTCGATGCCGGAGCGCTGGCTGTCTCGCATCCCTCCCTGTTTTCCGCTGCCGAAATCCATATCGCGCCGGGTACGCTGAAGGCCGTCGCCGAACTGGTAGCTGCCATCGAGGCGCTTGCCGCGCTGCCGGCCTACCAGCAGCGCGTTCTGGCCTGGGCGCCAGGCAGTGCGCAGAAGCCTTTGGCGGCGCGCAGCGTTTTTTTTGGCTATGACTTTCATCTGTCGGCCGAAGGGCCGAAGCTGATCGAGATCAACACCAACGCCGGTGGCGGCATGCTCAATACGCGGTTGCTCATGGCGCATCGACTGGATGAGGCGGCGCGGCGCATCGAGCAGGATTTCGTCGCCATGTTCCGCGAGGAATGGCATCTGATGCGCGGCGACCAGCCGCTGCGGCGGATCGCCATCGTCGATGAAAAGCCGGCCGAGCAATATCTGGCGCCCGAGTTCGAACTGTTCCGCCAGTTATTCGAAAGCAGTGGCATTGCCGCCGTGGTGGCCGATCCGAGCGAATTCAGCCGCTTGGGCGACTGCCTGATGCACCAGGGTGAAGTCGTCGATCTGATATACAACCGGCTGACCGACTTTTCCCTCGATGCGCCGGGCAACGCCGAATTGCGCGCCGCTTTCGATGCCGATGCCGTGCTTGTCACGCCACATCCCCGGGCGCATGCGCTGTTTGCCGACAAGCGCAACCTGATGCTGCTTTCCGACGAGGCTGTACTCGGCGAGATGGGCGTGCCGGAAAGTATCCGGAAAATCCTGCTTGCTGGCGTGCCGCGCACCGTAGCGGTCGAAGCCGGGCAGGGCGAGCGATTCTGGGCCGAGCGCAAGCGCTGGTTCTTCAAACCGGCGGCCGGTTTCGGCAGCCGTGCCGCCTATCGCGGCGACAAGCTGACCAAGCGGGTCTTCGAGGAAATCCTGCAGGGCGGCTATATCGCCCAGGAAATCGTGCCGCCCTCCGAGCATGCGGTCCTGGTCGATGACGAAACGCAGATGATGAAGGCCGACATTCGCGCCTTCGTCTATCAGGCTCGCGTGCAGATGTTCGTCGCTCGCCTCTACCAGGGGCAGACGACCAATTTCCGGACGCCGGGCGGCGGCTTTGCCCCGGTCTTCCCGGCCTGACGGCGTAGAATGACGCGATGAAAGTATTCGGTATCGCCGGTTATTCCGGCTCCGGCAAGACGACCTTGCTGGAAAAGCTCATTCCCCGTTTCACGGCGCATGGCCTCCGGGTCGCGGTGATCAAGCATGCGCATCACGGCTTCGACATCGACCGTCCAGGCAAGGACTCCTACCGTCACCGCGAGGCCGGTGCCTGCGAGGTACTGCTCTCCTGCAACGACCGCTGGGCGCTGATGCACGAGCGGCGCGACGAGGGCGACGTGACGCTCGACGAACTGCTGGCCCGCCTGTCGCCCTGCGACCTCGTGCTGATCGAGGGCTTCAAGCAGGAACCCGTACCCAAGCTCGAAGTCTATCGTCCAGAGAACGGCAAGCCGCCGCTTTTCCCCGAACGTAGCGACATCGTCGCCGTGGCCACCGATGCCGACATCGCCACGGCCTTGCCCTGTCTTCCGCTCAACGATGTCGACGCGATTGCCGACTTCGTCATGAACACCCTTCAGTTGCAGGATCGCCCATGCTGAGTTTCGAACAAGCCCTGGAAAAACTGCTCGCCGCCGCCCGGCCGGTCGAGGAAATCCGTAACGTACCGCTGACGGCGGTTGCCGGCCGTGTTTTGGCCGTGGCGCAGTCGTCGACGGTTGCCGTCCCGCCGCTCGACAATTCGGGCATGGACGGCTACGCCGTGCGTCTTGCCGACGTTCCGCAAGCCGGCGTCTGCCTGCCGGTCAGCCAGCGCATTCCGGCCGGCACGGTCGGCACGACGCTGCAGCCGGGCACCGCCGCGCGCATTTTCACCGGCGCGCCGACGCCGGCCGGCGCTGACGCCGTGGTTATGCAGGAGCGTTGCGAGCATGGCGACGGCGGGGTGGTGATCAACCATGTGCCGCGCCTTGGCGAGAACATCCGCCGCGCCGGCGAGGACATCGCCATCGGTGCCGAAATCCTCAAGCCCGGCATCAAGCTGCGGCCGCAGGACATCGCCCTGGCCGCCTCGGCCGGCCTGCCCGAACTGCCGGTCTATCGCCGGGTCCGTGTCGGCGTCTTCTTTACCGGCGACGAGCTTTTCCAGCCCGGCGAACCGCTGCCGCCGGGCGGCATCTACAATTCCAACCGCTACGCCTTGCGTGCCTTGCTCGAAGGCATGGGCTGCGAGGTACGCGATCTCGGCACCGTGCCCGACAATCTCGAATCGACCCGCGAGGCCTTGCGCAAGGCGGCGGCCGACAACGACCTGATCATCACCAGTGGCGGCGTCTCGGTCGGCGAGGAAGACCACGTCAAGCCGGCGGTCGAGGCTGAAGGCCAGCTCGACATGTGGAAGATCGCCATCAAGCCGGGCAAGCCGCTGGCCTTCGGCGAGGTCAGACGTGAAGGCGGCAAGGCCTGGTTCATCGGCCTGCCGGGCAACCCGGTGTCGGCCATCGTCACCTTCCTGATCATGGTCCGGCCCTTCGTGCTGCGCCTGCAGGGCGTCACCGAGGTGACGCCGCGCGGCTACACGCTGCGTGCCGATTTCGAGTGGCTGCGCCCCGATGCCCGTGCCGAATTCCTGCGTGGCCGGATGAACGACCAGGGCGGCGTCGATCTCTACCCGAACCAGGGGGCCGGTGTCGTTACTTCGCTGTGCTGGGGTGACGGCCTGGTCATGAACAAGCCGGGCCTGGCGATCAACAAGGGCGACAGCGTGCGCTTCGTGCCCTATTCGGAGTTGCTGTCGTGAGCGTGAAAGTTCTCTATTTCGCCGGGCTCAAGGAAGCCCTCGGCATGGCCGGCGAATCCGTCGAGCTGCCGGCCGGCGTGACCACCGTCGGTGCCCTGCGTGACTGGCTGGTCGCCCAGGGACGTGAAAAGCTGGCGAGCGCCAAGAATCTGCGCTGCGCCGTCAATCAGGATATGGCCGGGCTCGATGCACCGGTCAGGGAAGGCGACGAGATCGCCTTCTTTCCGCCGGTAACCGGCGGCTAACAAGGAAAAGCAATGTCCATCCAATGGTATCCCGGCCACATGACCCAGGCCCGCAAGAAGGCCGGCGAAACGCTGGCCATGGCCGATGTCGTGGTCGAGGTGCTCGATGCCCGCCTGCCCCAGGCGAGCAGCAACCCGATGATCCACGAACTGCGCGCCTTCCGCCAGCGGCCCTGCCTCAAGCTGCTCAACAAGGCGGATATGGCCGATCCGGCGGTGACCAAGCAGTGGCTCGATTATTTTGCCAAGCAGCCGGGCGTCAAGGCGGTGGCCATCTCGTGCAAGAAGGCTGGCGACGTGGCGAAGATTCCCTCGCTGGCCCAGAAGCTCGCGCCGCACCGCTGCGATGCGGTCAAGCCGCTGCGCCTGATGATCATGGGCATCCCCAACGTCGGCAAATCGACGCTGATGAATGCCCTGGTCAAGAAGAAGGTTGCGGCGGTCGGCGACCAGCCGGCAGTGACCAAGAGCCAGCAGCGCATCGACATCAGCTCGCGCCTGACCATCTACGACACGCCGGGCATGCTCTGGCCGAAGATTGACCATCCGATCGACGGCCTGATGATGGCCGCCAGCCATGCGGTCGGCGTCAATGCCTACATCGGCGAGGATGTCGCGACCTGGCTCGCCGGCTACCTGCTCGAGGCCTATCCGGGGCAGCTTGCCACGCGCTATGGCCTCTCCGTAGGCGGCATGGATGCGGTTGCCGTTCTCGAAGCTGTGGCGAAGAAGCGTGGCTGCATCATCAAGGGCCGCGGTGGCGAGCTTGATCTCGAAAAGGCGGCCGGTGTGCTGCTCACCGATTACCGCAGCGGCGCCCTCGGCCGCATCAGCCTGGAAACGCCCGCTCTGCGCGAAGCCCGTGCCCGACAACTGGCCGAAGCCGCGGCGCTTCCCCCAGCGGAGGAATGACATGAGTCGCGACGATCAGTTCGAGCAGGGCTTGCAGAAACGCAAGCAGGTCATGGGCGAGGCCTTCGTCGACAAGGCCTTCGCCAACGTCGACGCCTTCACTGCGCCCTTGCAGGAGTTCGTCACCCGCAACGCCTGGGGTACGACTTGGTGCCGCGACGGCCTCGATCTCAAGACCCGCAGCCTGCTGACCCTTTCCATGCTGACGGCGCTCGGCCGGGCGCACGAAATCAAGGGCCACGTCCGCGGCGCCATCAACAATGGTGCGACGATGCAGGACATTCAGGAAACGCTGCTCCACGCCGCCATCTACTGCGGCATGCCTCTGGCCATCGATGCTTTCCGTTCGGCGCATGAGGTGCTGAAGGAAATGGGGAAGATCCCCGAGTAGCGGTTAAATGGAGGCGGCTCAGCGCCCCCGTTGCGCCGATACATCCCGCCCTGGCGGCACACCGAACAGCCGGCGATATTCGCGGCTGAACTGCGAGGGGCTTTCGTAGCCGACGCGGTGGGCGGCCGAGGCGGCATCTTCGTCCTCGGCCAGCATCAGGCGCCGCGCCTCCTGCAGGCGCAACTGCTTCTGGTATTGCAACGGCGTCATCGCCATCAGCGTCTTGAAATGATGATGCAGCGACGACTTGCTCATGTTGGCGAGGTTCGCCAGGTCACCGATCCGTACCGGCTGGTCGAGATTCTCCCGTAGCCAGGCCGTGGCGCGCAGGATCTGGTGGCTGCGGCTGCTGCTCGAGGCGGCCTGGCGCAGGCGCGAGCCGAGTTCGCCGGTGAGGACGCGGTAGAGCAATTCGCGTTCGATGAGCGGCGCCATGATCGGGATGTCGTCCGGCGTATCGAGCAGGCGGGCGAGGCGCAGCGCGGCGTTCTGGATATCCACGGTCAACTGGCCGACGGCGACGCCCCGGTCGACGGCCTCGGGTGCCCGGTTGTCCGGCATCGCGGCGATCAGTTCGCCGATCTTCACCGGGTCGATGGCGAGCCCCATGCCGAGGTAGGGTTTTTCGAGCGAGGCCTCGGTGATGCGTGACGAGATCGGCAGGTCGACCGACGAGATCAGGTAATGGCGCGGATCGTATTCATAGGCAATGTCGCCGATCTGCATGCGCTTCGCCCCCTGGGCCATGAGCGCGAAGATCGACGTCATGATGGTGCAGCTCGGGACATCGGTCGTCGAACCACGGATCAGCTTGAGACCTGAGATGGGCGTGTCGAACTGGCCGTCAGTCGGGCAATGGCGGGCGATGATCGCGGCCAGTTCGTCGCGCTGGGCGATCAGGAGGTCGCGGGAATTGTTCGGGGCTTGGCTGGTCACAGGAGCTTCTTCGGAGCGTTTTTTCGGAGCGCCAGATTAGCCGCTTTGCCTGCCG
Source organism: Dechloromonas sp. (assembly GCA_016791065.1). Classification (GTDB taxonomy): domain Bacteria; phylum Pseudomonadota; class Gammaproteobacteria; order Burkholderiales; family Rhodocyclaceae; genus Azonexus. The sequence goes on from JAEUOD010000119.1 coordinate 42,658, forward strand.
CTTGGGAGTGGGTTCGCGACAAGTCTGGAGGATCAGGCAATAAGTGTGCATTTTTGGGTTATCGCCGGGCGCGCGTCCGCCGCCAAACTGAATGCACGAAACAGGGCGCCGGCGAGCGCCTCTCTCCCAACAACCGACGAGGAGCCTCCAGATGATTCGATTGAACGTGAATGGCAAGGCGGTGAAGCTCGATGTGGATGGCGATACGCCGCTGCTCTGGGCCTTGCGCGACACCCTGCAACTGACCGGGACGAAATACGGCTGCGGCCAGGCGCTGTGTGGGGCCTGTACGGTCCATGTCGATGGCGCGCCGGTCCGCGCCTGCTCGGTGCCGGTGTCGAGCGTGGCCGGGCGCCGGATCACCACCATCGAGGCGGTGGATAAGGTCAAGGTCGGCAAGGCTGTTCAGGAAGCCTGGCGCAAGCTCGATGTCGTGCAGTGCGGCTACTGCCAGTCGGGCCAGATCATGAGCGCTGTCGCGCTGCTCGAACAAAACCGCAAGCCGACTGATGCCGACATCGATGCCGCGATGTCGGGCAATCTCTGCCGCTGCGCGACCTATGTCCGGATTCGCGCCGCCATCCACGAAGCCGCCAAGGCACTGGCCTAGGAGAATGACCATGCACGATATTCGTCTCGAAAACCTTAGCCGCCGCCGTTTCCTGCAGGGCGGCGCCGGCCTGACCCTGGGATTCTGTCTGCCCGGAGTCGCCCTTGCCGCCGCGGAAGCCGGGCCGGGCAAGGCCGGTGCCGGCGTCGTGGCACCGGTGACCTTCGAACCCAACGCCTTCCTGCGCATCGGCGCCGATAACACGGTGACGGTGATCTCCAAGCATCTCGAAATGGGGCAGGGTACCTACACCGGCCTCGCCACCCTGCTCGCCGAGGAGCTCGATGCCGACTGGCCGCAGGTCCGTGTCGAAGGCGCGCCGGCCGATGCCAAGCGTTACAACAACCTGTTCTGGGGCCCGGCGCAGGGCACCGGCGGCAGTACGGCGATGGCCAATTCCTGGGAGCAGATGCGTAAGGCCGGTGCCGCCGGGCGGGCCATGCTGGTGGCGGCCGCTGCCCGGGAATGGCAGGTGCCGGTTGGCGAGATCGTAGTCGATAAAGGTACCTTGCGCCATGGCGCCTCCGGGCGTAGCGCGACTTTCGGGCAACTGGCCGAGGCGGCCGCCCGCGAGGCGGTGCCGGCCGAGGTCGCGCTCAAGGACCCGAAGGATTTCAAACTGATCGGCAACACGGCTCGCCGCACCGACATGCGTGCCAAGACCGATGGCAGCGCTCAATTCACGCAGGACGTCCAGTTGCCGGGCATGCTCGTCGCCGTCGTGGCCCATCCGCCGCAGTTTGGGGCGAAGGTGAAGTCCTTCGATGCCAGCAAGGCGAAGAAGACCAAGGGCGTCGTCGATGTCGTGCAGATTCCTCAGGGCGTCGCCGTGCTGGCCAGGGATACCTGGAGCGCCAAGAAGGGGCGCGATGCGCTGCAGGTCGTCTGGGACGACAGTGCCGCCTTCAAACTGGGCAGCGACGAGATCCTGGCGCGCTACAAGGAGATGGCCAAGCTGCCCGGCCTAGTCGCCAAAAAGGAAGGCGACGCAGGCAAGGCACTGGCCGGCGCGGCCAAGGTGGTTTCGGCCAGCTATGACTTCCCCTATCTCGCCCACGCCGCGATGGAGCCGATGAATTGCGTCATCCGGCTCGGCGCCGAGGGCTGCGAGGTCTGGAACGGCGAGCAACTGCATACCGGCGACCAGTATGCGCTGGCCGGCCTCTTCGGGCTCAAGCCGGAGCAGGTCAATATCCACATGCTCTACGCCGGCGGCAGCTTCGGCCGGCGCGCCTGCAAGGACAGCGATTACGTGCTGGAGGCAGCGCACATCGTCAAGGCCATCGGCGGCAAGGCACCGGTCAAGCTGGTCTGGCTGCGCGAGGACGACATGCGCGGCGGCTACTACCGGCCGCTCTTCCACCATGCGCTGCAGGCCGGCATCGACGCCCAGGGCAAGATCGTCGGCTGGCAGCACCGCCTGGTCGGCCAGTCGATCCTGATCGGCTCGCCCTTCGAGAAAATGATGGTCAAGGACGGCATCGACCACGTCTCGGTCGAGGGCGCCTCCAACCTGCCGTATGCCATCCCCAACCTGACGGTCGATCTGCACACGCCGACCGATAATCCGGTGCCGGTCCTCTGGTGGCGTTCGGTCGGTTCCTCGCACACGGCATTCTCGACCGAGGCCTTCCTCGACGAGGTGGCGGCGGCTGCCGGCAAGGACCCCTATGCGCTGCGCCTCGAACTGCTGGAAAAGCAGCCGCGCCATGCCGCGGTCCTCAAGCTGGCCGCCGAGCGGGCAGGCTGGGGCTCGCCGCTCAAGGCCGGCAAGCCGGGCGAGCGGCGTGGGCGTGGCATCGCGGTGCATGAGTCCTTCAACAGTGTCGTCGCCCAGGTGGCGGAAGTGACAGTCGGCAAGGATGGCAGCGTCCGGGTCGATCGCGTCGTCTGCGGCGTCGATTGCGGCACCGCAATCAATCCCGACAACATCAAGTCGCAGGTCGAGGGCGGCGTTGGCTTCGCGCTGTCCGCCGTGCTGCATGGCGAGATCACGCTCAAGGAGGGCAAGGTCGAGCAGGGAAATTTCGACGGCTATGGTGTCTTGCGTATCGAGGAGATGCCTGTGGTCGAAGTCCATATCCTGCCTTCGGCCAAGCCGCCGACCGGTATCGGCGAACCCGGCGTGCCGCCGGTTGCGCCGGCCGTTGCCAATGCCATCGCCGCCGCCACTGGCAAACGCCTGCACCGCCTGCCGATCCGGCCGGCCGATCTGCTTGCCTGAGGAAGGAGCCAACATGGACAACCTGGACATGCAGGTACTCGGCGCCGCCCGGCGCTGGGCAGCCGAAGGCCGACGCTTCGCGCTGGTTACCGTCGCCCGCACCTGGGGTTCGGCACCGCGCCCGCCCGGCGCCTGGATGGCGCTGCGTGACGATGGCCTGGTGCAAGGCTCGGTTTCCGGCGGCTGCATCGAGGACGACCTGATATACCGTATGGCGGCCGGCGAATTCACCGGTAGTGCGCCGCAGGTCGTGCGTTATGGCGTCACCGCCGACGAGGCGCGGCGCTTCGGTTTGCCCTGCGGCGGTACGCTGGAACTGGTTCTCGAGCCGGCGCCGGATGCGGTGCTGCTCGACGACCTGGCGCAACGCCTGGCGGCCGGGCAACTGGCCCAGCGCCGTGTCGATACTCTCAGCGGCGAGGTCAGCGTCTTCGCGGGTCGGGCCGGCGAGGCGCTGCAGTGGGATGGGCGGACGCTGCTCACCCAGCACGGTCCCGACTGGCGGCTGCTCATCATCGGTGCCGGGCAGATTTCGCGCTACCTGGCGCCGATGGCGCTGGCGCTTGGCTACCGTGTGCTGGTCTGCGATCCACGCGACGAATACGCTGCCGAGTGGGACGTGCCGGGTGCCGAACTGGTCGCCGGCATGCCGGACGACGTCGTGCTCGAACTGGCGCTCGACCCGCGCAGCGCCGTGGTGGCGCTCACCCACGATCCCAAGCTTGACGACATGGCACTGCTCGAAGCGCTCAAATCGCCGGCCTTCTACGTCGGCGCGCTCGGCTCGAAAGCCAACAACGCCCAGCGCAAGCAGCGCCTGCAGCAGTATTTCGACCTGACCGAGGCCGAACTGGCCCGCCTGCACGGACCGGTCGGCCTGCCGATCGGCAGTCGCACGCCACCGGAAATTGCGGTTTCCATACTGGCCGAGATGACGGCGGTCAAGAATGCGGTCAATCCGGCGACCGCCGGCATGGCTGTCGAAACCGATCCCTACGCCTGCCGGGTGGTTTGAGCGGGCATGGGCGAGATCGTCGGTATCCTGCTTGCCGCCGGCTTTGGTCGCCGTTTCGGTGCGGACAAGCGGCTGCTTGAGATCGACGGCATGCCGCTGGCGGTTCACTCGGCACGCAAGCTGCAGGCGGCATGTGCGCGGAGCATCGTCGTCCTCCGCCCGGAGGACGACGCGCTGGCAGCCCATCCCGGCCTGAGCGGCTGCACCGTCGTCCGCTGTGCCGAGTCCAGCCATGGCATGGGGCACAGCCTGGTGGCCGGCGTCGCCGCTTCGGTCGATGCGGCGGGTTGGCTGATCGCGTTGGCCGACATGCCTTTCGTCGCCCCGGCGAGCTACCGGGTCGTGGTCGATGCCTTGCGGGACGGGGCTGCGCTGGCTCAACCCGGGTACCAGGGGCGGCCCGGGCATCCGGTCGGCTTTGCCGCGGTTTGGCGGGATGGCTTGCTTGCCCTGACCGGCGATAGCGGGGCGCGGGATCTGGTCCGCTCGGCCGGGGCAGGGCGCGTACTGTGTCCGGTCGATGATCCCGGTATTCATCAGGACATCGATCTGCCGGTCGATCTTGGCGTTGTCCCTGCGTAGGCCGAAATGATGGCGGGAAGGGGCTTCCGTCCTAGACCCTGAGCAGCGCGATCTTGAGCGGCGGTTGCCCGTCATGGCTGGGGAAGTCTCCTTCCGGCGCGATCCATTCCATTGCGCGGATCGTTCGCCCGGCCTTTTTCGCGCAACGTTCCAGTTGATCGGCCCAGACCTCGCGCGATATCTGCGCGGCGTTGTTGCAGCAGACCAGGGTGCCGCCTTCGTTGGTGCAGAGCAGGGCGAGTTTCATCAGCGCGGGATAGTCGTTGACGATGTCGACGACGCCGAAGGCGCTCTTGGCGTAGCGCGGCGGATCGAGGAAGACGAGGTCGAAGCTGTGCTTTTCCAGTTTCGGGAAGGCCGGCATCTTCTTGCCGCGCACCATCGTCGGCTGGCCGATGCCGGCCAACTGGCGCATCGCGGCGAAGGCATCGCTCTGCACGAAGCGCATGCGGATTGGCAGGTCGTTGAGACGGCCGTTGTCTTTGCCGACCTTGAGGTTGGTTTCGGCGAAATCGAGATTGACGACATGCGTGGCGCCGACCTTGGCGGCAGCAATGCCGACGCCGCAGGTATAGGCGAAAAGATTGAGCACCGATTTGCCGGCCGCTTCCTGCAGGATACGGCGACGCCCGGCGCGCATGTCGAGGAAAAGCCAGGGGTCCTGGCCGGCGTGGCGGCCCTGGACCAGGTAACGGATGCCCAGTTCATGGAATTCACGCGGCTTCTGGGCTTCGGCCAGGATGTCGGCGGGCAGCGGATTGACGATGCGCGAGTTGGCCCGGCTGCGGTCGTTGTAGATGGCGACCAGACCGGGCAGGGCGGCGGCGTAGAAGTTCTCGATGTCGGCCCGGTCGTGGGCGTCGATCGGCGCATGGAAGGTCTGGGTCAGCAGCAGGTCGCCGTAGCGGTCGATGGTCAGGCCGGGATGGCCTTCCGTGCTGCCGTTGAAGAGACGGTAGGCATTGGTGTCCTCGGCGTGCAGGCGCTCGATCAGTGGCTGGCGGGCAGCGAAGGCGGCTTGCAGGAGGTCGGTCAGGGGGTTGTTCATGGCGGTTTCCGGTACGTGGTCAGTCCCCTGCGCCGCAGGCGCCGGAAAGCTGTAAGGGGCGCATTCTACCGGAGGCTGCCTAACCGCCCGGGGCGATCTTGACTAACTCAGGCCAGATGCGCCAGTGCCCGCAGGCGGAACGGGCGCGCCGTTCGGAGCCATCCCAGCCGCCGCCAATGCAGAGACCGGTATCCGTTTCGGAGGCGATGCCGACGGTATAGGGAAGCTCGCCCGCTTGTCGCGGGCCCTGCCAGCGCTCGCAACTGGCGCAGCGTTTGCGGTCGATGGCCTGGTTCAGCAAGTCTTGGCGCTACGGCAGGCAGCGATGACCGGCGCAGCGGGAACGACCGGGCCGCTCTCGCGTATCCAGCCCTTGATGCCGGCCTTGACGTTGTAAACCGTGGTGTAGCCCGCCTGCTGCGAGAGGAACTGGCTGACCGCCTTGGTCCGGTTGCCGGTGCGGCAGATGACGATGACCGGCTCGCTGGGCTTGGCGTAGGGCTTGACCTTATCCAGCCAGGCTGCGGGATCGGCCTTGCCGCGTTCGTCGAAGAAGGTATGCAGCTTGCTGCCGGCGACGATGCCGGTTTCTTCCCATTCGGATTGCAGGCGGATGTCGATGACGGGAACGCTACCCTGCATCAGCTTGGCGAGTTGGGCATTGTCGATGTCGATGACCTCGGCCTGGGCGAGGAGGCTGCTCAAGGCGAGACTGGCGGCGAGGAGGAGTCGTTGCATGGCGGATTGTCGATAAGGAAACGCTGATTATAAGATCACGCCCGGCGCTCGTGGTTCCGCAGGCGTGGGATAATCCGCGCTTTTTTTCGAGGCGCGCATGGCGATCAAATCCACCATCTTCAAGGCCGATGTCCAGCTTGCCGACCTCGACCGCGGGTATTTTGCCGATCACGCGCTGACCATCGCCCGGCACCCTTCGGAAACCGATGAGCGGATGATGGTCCGACTGCTGGCTTTCCTGTTGCATGCCTCGGAGACGCTGAGCTTCGGCCGTGGCCTGTCGACCGAGGACGAGGCTGATCTCTGGGATATCGATGCGACCGGCGCCATCGAGCGCTGGATCGATGTCGGGCTTCCCGACGAGAAGGCGATCCGGCGGGCCTGCAACCGTTCGCGCCAGGTCGTCGTGCTCAGCTATGGTGGTCGGGCAGCCGACATCTGGTGGCAGCAGAATGCCGCCAAGCTGCAAGGCCAGAAAAATCTAAGCGTGCTGTCTCTGAGTCCGGCCGATGGGGCGGCGCTGGCTGGCATGGCGGAACGGACCATGCGCCTGCAATGCACGATCCAGGAAGGCGTCGTCTGGCTGGGGGGCGAGGGCGAGCATGTCGAAATCGCACCGGTCATATTGCTGGCATCGAATACGGACTAGAATCGACCTCGGTTCCGGGGAGCTGCCCGGCTAATTCCTGAATGAGGTGAGTATGTCCGACAATGATGATAACGAAACCCAGGGCGTCGTTTTTGGCGTACTGGCTGGGGTGATTCTGGGCGTGATCGCCCTGGTGGCGGGGCTGGGCATGTGGAAGTCCTCGCAAGCCGGCGCTGCGCCGACAGCTGCCATGGCTGAAATCGCACCGGTCGGCGAGGCGCTGGCCAAGGTGTATTTTGCCGTCGGCTCGGCGGTTCTCAACGAAGCCGACAAGGCCGTGGTCGGCAAGGCGCAGGAAGCGCTGGCCGCCAATCCGCAAGCTATCGTGCTGCTGTCCGGTTTCCATGATCCCTCCGGCGATGCGGCGCGTAACGCCCAACTTGCCAAGGAACGCGCCGAAGCCGTACGCGATGCGCTCGTTGCCGGCGGTGTGGCAGTCGAACGCGTCAAGTTCCGCAAGCCGGAGTCGACGCTGGGCAGCGGCAGCGACGAGGAAGGCCGCCGCGTCGAGATTCGCGTCCAGTAAGGTTTTCACTGGATTGCCAGGCGGGCTGCGGCCCGCCTTTTTATTGCCGGCTCAGCGCCGGATCAGGTTCCAGACGAATTCGGCGCCGGCCGACAGCAGGTCGATGGCATCGATGATGCCGGCGTTTTCCGGTTCTGGCTTCTGGCGTTTCAGGCGAGATTTTTCCCGTTCGCGCATCACGATGGCATCGCCCAGCGCTTCGACGTCGGCTGTGGTGCGCTTGACTTCCGCATGCTGGAAGCGGGCCAGGGCCTGTTCGACCGCTTGCGGATCGAGGATGGCGATCGGTGACCGGCAATGCGTGCAGGCGTGGTCGCGGCGGATGTCGACCGGCGCGCCGCAACCGTTGCAGCGAATGGTGCCGACCTTGACGGCAAGGTCGTCGATTTCCGCGTTGCTCAGTTGCCGGACGAAACCCTTCTCGATCATGAACTGAGCGAAGGTGGAGAATCGGCCGTGTTTCTGCAGGCAGCGGTGGTAGTTGAACTTGCCACCGTGCTTGGCGACATCCAGGCCATGGATGAGCTTCTCACTGCAGCGCGGACAGCGTAGCGGATCGGCCAGTGGCTGACGCTGGTCGTCCCGGTGTTCGTGCAGCAGCTTGAACAACTCGATGATCCCGCCCGGCGTGATTTGCACGCTCTCGAACTCGTCGAACCAGATGCCCTGGCATTCGAAGCAGAGGTCGAGGATGATTTCGCCGTGAAGCAGCCGCTCGAAGCGATGCTTGCTCATCGGCTTGCGGCAGGAGGGACAGGTGGTCGGCTGCATGCCGGGATTATGCCGGACGAACGGTTCCCAGATTCAGGGTGACACCCTTTTTCATCTTGCCGATAACGTGCATCTCGCAGGCCTTGCAGTCGAACTTGAGGATCAGCTTTTCGCTGCCGTTGACCAGAGTCATCGGGTCGGGCTTGAGGTGCTTCACTTCCTTGGGGCAGAGGTTGAAGCTGTAGCGCAGGCAGTGGCGGGTGATCATCAGCGAGACCATGCCCTTTTCCTGATTGGCCTCGTAGGCGTCGGCGATCAGCCGGACGCCGTGGCGTTCGTAGAACTGGCGTGCCTTGGCGTTGAAGACGTTGCCGAGATAGGTCAGTTCGTCCTGCGGGTAGGGCACCGGGTTGGCCGCAGGCGTGGCGCGCGGAGGGCGCGGGTGGGCGGCCAGACGGGCGGCTTCGAGTTTCTCGGTGGCATCGCGGCGCAATGCGTTGATCGCGCTGGTCGGCAGGAACCAGGCTTGCGACAGGGCGATTTCAGGCGGGTTGGCGACGAACATCGTGTTGCCGAACTTGGCGAGCTGTTCGCGCAGCGTCGCTAACGCTTTCTCGGCATTCTTGGCGGGTTCCTTGGCGTGCGGCAGTTCGACGGTGACGGAGACGGCGTCCTCGTCGGTCAGGGTCAGGGCGAAGCCATCGGCTGTTTCGTTGAAGCGGGGCGTGAGCGCGACCCGGCGTTCGGCGGAATCCTTTTCCAGCGCCCGTTCGAATTCCTGGTCGCGATTGCGGAAAAGGGTGGTGCCTTCGGTCAGTTCCTCGGGAATCTCGACCGGGAACAGTTTCCGGCCCTCGGCACGGTTGATGCGGACGCCGACGACTTCGCCGTGGGCATCGTAGAAGCAAACGCCGTCGCCGTTGTGGGAGTCGAGCTCGGCATTGACCGTGAAGTAGTTGGGGCCGATCTCGGCGACCTCGCCGATCGCCTCGCCGACAAAGGCGGGTGAGTCGAAGGCGCCGATGTCGTCCTGGCGGTCGTTGGCGAAATAGTCGGTGAAGCCCCGGTTGTAGGTCTTTTCCGGTTGCGGCGTGAAGGTCCAGGTACTCTGCCCGGAGGAGGCACGGCGGAATTCCGGGTTCCGGGCAATGACGTCGTCGAGCAGCGCGCGGTAGTGGGCGGTGATGTTCTTGACGTAGGAGAGATCCTTCAAACGTCCCTCGATCTTGAAGGAACTGACGCCGGCCTGGGCCAGCGCCAGGATGTTCTCGGTCTGGTTATTGTCCTTCATCGACAGCAAGTGCTGGTTTTCGGTGATCGTCTTGCCCTTGTCGTCGATCAGCGTGTAGGGCAGGCGGCAGGCCTGCGAGCATTCGCCGCGATTGGCGCTGCGCCCGGTGTGGGCGTGGCTGATGAAGCACTGTCCCGAATAAGCGACGCAGAGCGCCCCATGCACGAAGTACTCGAGCGCCAGGCTGGTCTTGCCAGCGATGTCGGCGACTTCCTTGAGCGACAGTTCTCGGGCCAGCACGACCTGCGAGAAGCCGGCGTCTTCAAGGAACTTCACCTTGGCCGCATTGCGGTTGTCGGTCTGGGTGCTGGCGTGGAGCTGGATGGGGGGCATGTCCAGTTCGAGCAGGCCCATGTCCTGGATGATCAGGGCATCGGCGCCAGCTTCGTAAATCCGCCAGGCTAGCTGGCGGGCTTCTTCGAGTTCGCCGTCGTGCAGGATGGTGTTGAGCGCGACGAAGACCTTGGCGTGAAAGCGGTGGGCGAAGGCGCTCAGGCGCGCGATATCGGCCACCGTGTTGCCGGCGCCGTAGCGGGCGCCGAAGGCCGGGCCGCCGATATAGACGGCGTCGGCGCCGTGCTTGATGGCTTCGATGCCGAAATCGGCATTCTTGGCCGGGGCGAGGAGTTCGAGAGGGTGTTGAATGCGGGTCATGGCGCCTTAGTACGTAAAACGCGGGGCGAGTTCTTCAAGATTGAATTCGCGCAAGATGGCTTCGGCGCGTTCGCGAGCGTTCTTTCGCGGCTGGCCGCGCTTGCTGGCGATGATCAGCTCGTTTTTCATTGAATGCTCCCAGCCGACCAGTTCGGTGACAGTCACGTCGTAGCCGTGCGACTCGAGCAGCAGGCAGCGCAGCACGTTGGTCAGGTGGCTGCCGAGTTCACGCGTGTGGATCGGGTGTCGCCAAAGTTCGGAGAGTGGTGTCTTGCCCAGCGATTCGTTCTTTTTGGCGCGCATCGCAGCCGCGACTTCGGCCTGGCAGCAAGGCACGAGGACGATATGGCGGGCCTGGCGGGTGAGGGCGAAACGGATCGCGTCGTCGGTGGCCGTGTTGCAGGCGTGTAGGGCTGTCACGACATCGACGGTGGCCGGCAGTTCGGCCGAGGCGAGAGACTCCTCGACCGTGCAGGCGAGGAAGCGCATGCGCGGAAAGCCAAGCCGGGCGGCCAGTTCGCACGATTTCTCGACGAGTTCAGGGCGGCTTTCGATGCCAATGATCTCGCCATTGGCACGCTCCTTGATACAGAGATCGTAGAGGATGAAACCGAGATAGGACTTGCCGGCGCCGTGGTCGACGAGTGTTTCGGCATCCGCCAGCAGCGGTTCGATGAACTGAACCAGGTGGTAGACCTGCTTCAGCTTGCGGCGGCTGTCCTGGTTGAGCTTGCCGTCGCGGGTCAGGATGTGCAGTTCCTTGAGCAGTTCGATGGACTGCCCGGGACGGATTTCCGGAATCGCGGCGGGAGGATTTTGCTTTTTCATGGGGCGAGATTATCGCATTCAAACTTCTATCACTTTCGTGTCAACCGAATCGAAACCGCCGCGTTATTCGGCACATGGTGATCAAACACCGCACAACTACGGAGATATAAATGGGCAGTCTGAGTAACGAGTCCTTCGAACAATTCCTGGATTCCCTGAAGAAAGCCGGTATTACCATTTCCAACGAAGCCGAGTTGCGTGAGCGTCTGGCTGAAGCCCAACGCTGGCGTTATGCCTTCCAGACCCTGGCTGCCAACGGCAAGACCATCGGCATCTGCTTCGAAGATCATTCCGCAGGTCACAACGAAGCCGAGATCAATCGCGCTTTCAACGAATTCCAGTTCTCCGAAAAGACCAAGGCTGTTTTCTCCGCCAATCTGAAGCACTAATCCCAAACAACGATTTTTGCCTCTCGCGCTGGCGGGGGGCAAAAGAAGAACGGGCGCCATGCGGCGCCCGTTTTGTTTTCTGCTCCAGCATCATTCCCGCGATAGCGGGAATGAGCGCAGGCAGGATCAGCGGGTGATCGGCTTGTAGCGAATCCGCTTCGGCTTGGCGCCTTCTTCGCCGAGGCGGCGCTTCTTGTCTTCCTCGTATTCCTGGAAGTTGCCGGTGAAGAAATTCCACTGCGAATCGCCTTCGGCCGCCAGGATATGCGTGCAGATACGGTCGAGGAACCAGCGGTCGTGCGAGATGATCATCGCGCAACCGGCAAATTCGAGCAGGGCGTCTTCGAGGGCGCGCAGGGTCTCGACGTCGAGGTCGTTGGATGGTTCGTCGAGGAGCAGGACATTGCCGCCGGCCATCAGCGTCTTGGCCAGATGCAGTCGACCACGCTCACCGCCGGAAAGATTACCGACCTGCTTGCCCTGGTCGGCGCCCTTGAAGTTGAAGCGGCCGATGTAGGCGCGGCTGGGCATCTCGAACTTGCCGATCTGCAGCACGTCGCTGCCCTGGGCCAGTTCCTCGAAAACGGTCTTGCTGCCGTCGAGGCAGTCGCGCGACTGGTCGACGTAGGCGAGCTTTACTGTCGGGCCGATGTCGACTGTGCCGGAATCTGGTTGCTGCTGGCCGGTGATCATCTTGAACAGCGTCGATTTACCAGCGCCGTTCGGACCAATGATGCCGACGATGGCGCCGGCCGGGATGTTGAAGCTGACGTTGTCCATGAGCAGCTTGTCGCCGAAGGACTTGGTGACGCCGTTGAATTCGATGACCTTGTCGCCCAGACGCTCGCCGACCGGAATGAAGATTTCCTGCGTCTCGTTGCGTTTCTGGTATTCGACGCTGGACATTTCCTCGAAGCGGGCGAGACGCGACTTGGATTTGGCCTGGCGTGCCTTGGGATTGCTTCGCACCCATTCCAGCTCCTGCTTCATCGCCTTCATGTGGGCGTCGATCTGCTTGTTTTCGGTCTCCAGGCGGGCTTCCTTCTGCTCCAGCCAGCTGGAGTAGTTGCCCTTCCAGGGAATGCCGTGGCCGCGGTCGAGTTCGAGAATCCATTCGGCAGCGTTGTCGAGGAAGTAGCGGTCGTGGGTGACGGCGACGACGGTGCCCGGGAAGCGGACGAGGAACTGTTCCAGCCATTCGACCGATTCGGCGTCGAGGTGGTTGGTCGGTTCGTCGAGCAGCAGCATGTCGGGCTTGGCGAGCAGCAGCTTGCACAGCGCGACGCGGCGTTTTTCGCCACCGGACAGGTTGCCGATGACGGCATCCCAGGGCGGCAGGCGCAGTGCGTCGGCGGCCAGCTCCATCTGGGCTTCGGTGTCGGCGCCGGCCGTGGCGATGATCGCTTCGAGGCGGGCCTGTTCCTCTGCCAGCTTGTCGAAATCGGCTTCCGGGTCGGCGTAGGCGGCATAGACCTCGTCGAGCTTGGCCTGCGCCTGCATGACTTCGCCAAGGGCGGATTCGACTTCCTCGCGCACCGTCTTGGCGGCGTCGAGTTGCGGTTCCTGCGGCAGGTAGCCGATGGACACGCCGGCCAGGTGCTGGACCTCGCCGTCGTATTCCTTGTCGACGCCAGCCATGATCTTGAGCACGGTCGACTTGCCGGCGCCGTTCAGGCCGAGCAGGCCGATCTTGGCGCCGGGGAAGAAGGAGAGGGAAATATCCTTGATGATCTGTCGCTTGGGCGGCACGATCTTGCTCACGCGGAGCATCGACATTACGTATTGGGCCATGGGTCCGTCTGGAGGCGTTGAAAGCCGGACAGTTTACCCAAGAAGCGGGCTTCCGGACACATCGCTTGCGCAATGTGTCCGGAAGCTAGGGTCAGGCTGCCTGCACGGCTTCCGCCAGCGGGTGGCGCAGGTCTCGGTGCAGGAGCATGGCCGGTGCGTCGACACGAGGGCAGATCCGGCGTGGGCCGAGCAGGGTAAAACCCAGTTCCCGCTCGTAGTAGCGGGCGTGACGCGGATTGATCTCGACGACGGCATCGCTGCAGTGGAGGCGGGTGCGGGCGAAGTCGTAGGCGATGCGGAAAAAGGTATCGAACAACCACGGCGAGCTGTAGGCGGGATCGCTCGCCAGGCGGGAGTATTCGCAGATTCGCGCGCCCCTGCGTCTGAGGGCAGCGATTTCCATCGGATAGAGCGATTCGCTGAGCAAGCCGAAATCGCTATCGAGGTTCAGTGTCACGGTTGCTGCCAGGTCGTTGTCTTGCCAGGCCGCAAACGTGTAGCGCCTGCGGGAGAGTTTTTCAGCAGCCAGGTCACTGGCGCGATAGCCGCGCCAGGCATACATCCGCCGAACCAGGCGGTCGGTTTCCTGGCGCTCATCGAATTGGGTGACGCATCGAATTTCCAAACCCGCCGAACGAAAAAGCGGCGGGTGCGGCGGATAGGCCGAAACCGGAATGGAATCACTCGAAGCGTGAAGTAATACACTTTGCATGGCGCGGATTCTATGTTAAGCGGTAAAGGCTTTCAACCAGCGATTGCATTGAGTGTCGGCACCGATTCGCTGGCCGGTCGTACCGCGGATCGATTCTCGGCGGATAGGGCATTGATATCGCCGCAAAGTTCTCCGCCCTCGTCGATGACGAGTTTGCCGTAGCGGATCTTGCCGCTGACCTTGCCGGTCGCGTGAATGATCAGTTGGGCGCGGGCGGTCAATTCGCCCTCGAATTTTCCGTGAATTTCGGCGATGTCGATGCTGACCTTGCCCGTGAAGGAACCTTGATCAGAGATACGGATGACGCGGCTATCCATGGTGGCTTCGACGCGTCCTTCGACCACCAGGGTATCGCAATCAAGTATCTCTGCTCCCTTGAGCTTGACCCGGGGGCCGACGATCAGGCGGGCTTCCAGGCTGCTGTCGATCTCCGTCGCCTTGATCTCCTTATCTTTATCATCGAGCAACTTGTCCGTTACTGGCGCGATGGGTTCGATAGCGGCTTTGGCACCGAGTTCCGCGACGTTGCTTCCATTGCCTCCGAGAATGGTTCGGACATCCTTGCGAACAATGGTGTCGTTGCGGGGGGCGGTGCTGGGTTTGTTGAACATGTTTGCTCCTGTGTGGGCTTCAATGGCGAAATGGCGGTTGGCAAGCAACTGCGATAAGCATGCCAATCATTGCAAGTGATTGATTGGTTGTTGATTGTTGAGGATTCCGGCATTTCGCGCTGGGGGCTGGGCATTCCCGTTGTCGCCGATGAGCGACAACTATTTCGGCAAACACCGAGTTCTACGGCAAAATGTGCCTGCTCAGCTGTCGCATATTGGCGACATGTTTTTAATTATTTGATTTTTAAATTAAAAATTTTAATTTTGAGAGGTTGTTATGTGTTCGTGGGCGGCGCTTCCCAATCACGCTGGCGATAGACTGAGCGCTTTTCGCCGAGTCCGTCGATGAACCGAATTTCCTTTCAGCAAGGCATGTTCTTTGGCTTTGCACTGATCGTGCTGCTGCTCGGTGGTGCTGCGGTGGAAAGTTGGTTGGTGGTCGAACGATTGGTCGAGCAAAGCCGCAAGGCGAGCGACCAGGCCATTAATCTCATGGCCGGCCTTCAGGAATTGGGTGAGCGTACGGTCGACATTGAACGCAGCGCACGGCAATACATGGTGGTCGATGATCCGCTTTTCCGGCAGCGTTTCGAGGAGCATATGGCGCAGTCCCTGGCGCTGGTCGAACGAATGGAGGCGCATGGTGCGGATTCCGTTACGCCGCTGCTCGGCGGGTGGCGGATGGTGGCGGAGGCTTTGCGAGGAAGCCTGGAAAAGGGGCGAGGGCAGGCTGAGCTGACGCCTTTGCTGCTCAGGCAGGCTGAATTGAATGACTTGCTGAAACAGGCAGGTCAGCGCTGGATCGAGACTCAGAACAGCAACTTGCTCAAGCAACTGGATGAGAAGCGCCTGGAGTTGGGGGGGCGACTCATGGCGGCCTTGGGTGGTGCACCGCTGGTCGCGCTGGCCATGGCGTGGTGGTTGATTCGTCCCGTTCGCCAGCTTGAGCAGGCGATCAGCCGTCTTGGTGCCAATCGTTTCGAGGAGGCAATTCAGGTCGGCGGCCCGGCTGACTTGCGCCAGTTAGGTCATCGCCTTGATTGGCTGCGCCTGCGCCTTGCAGAACTGGAGGCGGATCGCGAGCGCAGTTTGCGCCACGTTTCACATGAATTGAAGACGCCTCTTACGGCCTTGAAGGAGGGGGTAGCGCTCTTGCGCGAGGAGGTGCCAGGGCCGCTCGGGGAAAATCAGCGCGAGGTTGTCGATATTCTCCAGCACAACGTTGCCGCCCTCCAGCAGCAGATCGAGAACCTGCTCGGCTTGAATGCCATCGCTTTTGAGGCGCGTCGTCTGGACATTGCGCGTGTCGACCTCAATAAATTGATGGCCGAGGTGGTCATGCGCCGGGATTTTCATGCCCAGTCGCGCCAGCTCAAGGTTTCGGTGGCGATTTCGGGAAGTGCCATCGCTTTGCTGGATGCGGAAAAAACAGCTGTCGTACTCGACAACCTTCTGTCCAACGCCATCGATTTCAGTCCGGAAGGAGGAGATATTCATCTTCTGGCAAGCCGCAACGGTGTCCTGTGCTTCGAGTGCATCGACCAGGGGCCAGGCATCGCCCCGGACGACATCGAGCGTATTTTCGATCCCTTCGTGCAGGGGCAGCGGGCAGCGCCGGTGCCGCGCCAGGGAAGCGGTGTTGGCCTGTCCATCGTGCGCGAACTGGTTCGTGCCATGGGGGGGCGCGTCGAAGCCCTCCCGGTGGAACGCGGGGCTCATTTTCGTGTGGAATTACCTGATGAATCGTAAGTTGCCATTTTCAATGCGGGTGCGCCTCGCGGGCGGGGTGCTTGGTCTTTGCCTGACGCTCGGCCTTGTCGGGTGCGCCGGTACATCGGCGAATATTGCACCGCCGTTGCGCTACAGCGACCCGGGACCGATACCGGTACTCAATTACTATCACATGCTGTCGCGGATGACGGCTAACGAACTGGGGCGGGAGAGGATGGTGCTGGCTGCCTTGCCGTCGAGCCCGAATACCCAGATGCGAATGGCGATGCTGCTTGGGCATCCGCGAGGTCCGCTGGATTTGCCGAAGGCCACTGCCTTGCTGGAAAGTCTGATCAAATCGCCGGACCCGGAATCAATCAGCCTGCAGCCGCTGGCTCGATTGCTGGCCGATAGCTATATCGAACGGCAGCGCCTTGACGGCCTGGTCGAGCGGCAGGGCGGGCAAATCAGAGAAGGGCAGCGCAAAGCAGCCGAATTGCAGGAGAAAATCGATGCCTTGGCCGATATCGAGCGGACGCTTCCAGCACGTTCACGTACCTCGCGTCCGGCAACGGGAGGGGCACGATGAGTGCGCTATCGGAATCGGCCGCCCACATTCTCGTTGTCGACGATGACGAGGATATTCTCCGCCTCTTGGCCATCCGCCTCCGGGCGCGCGGCTTTCGGGTTTCGGCCGTAGGGTCGGCCGAGGAGGCCCTGGCGCGCATTGCGATTGACCCGCCGCGCGTCGTGGTCAGTGATGTGCGTTTGCCCGGTCGCGATGGCTTGGCGCTGTTTGAGGAAATTCGTGTCACCCGGCCGAGTCTGCCGGTCATTCTGCTGACAGCGCACGGCAATATCCCGGATGCAGTGGATGCCACTTCGCGGGGAGTCTTCGGTTACCTGACCAAGCCCTTCGATAGCCAGACGCTGCTCGGCAAGATCGATCAGGCGCTGCAGTTGTCGGCACCGACGACCGTTGGCGATGCTCAGGCAGCCAGCGGTTCGCCCGCTGCCGACTGGCAGGAAGGAATCGTTTATTGCAGTAGCCGGATGGCCGAACTGATGGCCGAGGCCCGTATGGTCGCGGCGTCGGACGCGAGCGTCCTGATTCGCGGCGAAAGCGGCACCGGCAAGGAAGTGCTGGCGCGGGCCATTCACCGCGCCAGCCCCCGTGCCAAGGGGCCATTCGTCGCGATCAACTGTGGGGCCATTCCCGAGCAACTGCTGGAGTCCGAGTTATTCGGGCACCTCAAGGGGGCTTTCACCGGTGCCGGAACTGCGCGTGCCGGCCTCGTGCAGGCGGCCAACGGCGGCACGCTTTTCCTGGATGAAATTGGCGACATGCCGCTGACGCTTCAGGTCAAGCTGTTGCGTGTCCTGCAGGAGCGGGTCGTCCGTCCGGTCGGTTCAACTACGGCCGAGGCGGTGGATGTGCGGGTTCTCTCGGCAACCCACCGCGATCTCGATGCGGCGATGGCGCAAGGACAATTCAGGGAGGATCTCTATTATCGGCTCGATGTCGTATCGCTGACTCTGCCGCGCCTGGATCAACGGCGCGAGGATATTCCCTTGCTGGCCGCCCACTTCGTCCAGCAGGTTGCCGCCAAGTATGGCAAGCCAATCACCGGCTTTGCGCCGGACGCCCTCGAGGCATTGGCGACGGCCTCATGGCCGGGCAATGTTCGGCAGTTATATAACGTGGTGGAGCAGAGCTGCGCCTTGACCTCAACGCCGCTGATCCCGCTGTTGCTGGCCCAGCGCGCGATGCGGGTGCCGAGCATGGAGGCGTTGAGTTACGCCGAGGCCAAGCTGCGTTTCGAACGCAATTATCTGGTCCAACTGCTCAAGTTGACCGATGGGAATGTTGCTGACGCTGCGCGCATCGCCGATCGCAATCGCACCGAGTTCTACCGGTTGTTGCAGAAGCACGATCTGTCACCGGCGCTGTTTCGCGCTGCCGGAGGGGGCGAATCCTGAGTGATGCTTTCCCGATGGCCAAACAGCTGTCGCCGACAGACGACCACGTTTCTGGTTTTTTCGATGGGGAATTATGTAAGTCATTGATAAGTTGCGATTAGTTTTTCTGGCACGGAGTTCGCATTGTTTGACGCGAACCTAATCCCAGGAAGGAATCACTCATGATCAATCGCTCTCTTGCAACCTTCGCGATCTTTGCGGTCGGTACATTCAGCAGTCTTGCCCTGAGCGCTTTCGCTACCGATGGCCCGTCTGCTGCGCCTGTCATTTCCAGTGCTCCTGAAGGTATCGATCAGGCTCTCAATGACAAGGTCGAAACCTTGTTGCGGACTGATGTCGGCTTGGCTGGCTCGCAGTTTCGCGTTCAGGGCAGGGGGGGCGTGGTAACCGTGGGTGGAACCGTGCCCGACGAGCATTCGTTGAGGCGCGCTCTCGATCTTGCTAGCGGCGTGCGCGGGGTGCGGGAAGTCCGCAACGCCATGGAGATCGACGCCCCAAAGTGAATCGTTCACGCTGGACGGCCTTGCTTAGGCTACTTCCAGCGTGGCCAGCGGTGCTCCCTCGTCGACTGTATCTCCCGCAGTGACATGGATCTGGATGATCCGCCCGCGCTGCGGACTGGGAATGTCCAGCGCGACCTTGCCAGTTTCCAGCGTCAGCAGGTTTTCGTCACGCTCGATTGTGTCACCCACTTCGACCAGGATTTCGAGGATGAAGACCTGACCGCTGGCGCAAGAGCCGCAACTCTGCCAACACTCTGGATATCTGGGCATACGGACGACAAATTCCGACATCGAAATTTTCCGGAGAAAGGCTTGCATTCTACGCTTGCGTCCGTATAATGCGCGGCTCTGACAGCGCGCCCGTAGCTCAGTTGGATAGAGTATCTGGCTACGAACCAGAGGGTCGGGCGTTCGAATCGCTCCGGGCGCGCCATTCAGAACATGCACTTAGGTCAATCTTCGGATTGGCCTTTTTGCTTTCTGGGCGGTTGTTTGCGCTTGTGCTTTAGTGTCGTTTGTCGGGTCACTTGACGATTGCGCTGATGATCTCGATATCCCGCTCTTCGTGCTTCTTGCTGCCTGCCTTCGAATTTTGCTTGGCAGGGGTAGAGGTCTTGGCCTGTGATTTGCCGCTGGCAACGACCAAACTTTCTTCTTTTTTCTGGCTCGTCACTGATCTCTCCTTGGTCAAGCGTTCGCTTGGTCGTGACGGGGATGGAGTTTCCAGTTCCTTCTGCATCGTCTGGAAAATATTTCCGGTTGCTTTCTCGGAATGCCCGTTGGCAGTCTGGATATCGTTGCGAATGGTCGCGCTGCCTTCGCTCGGCGTGCGGATGATCGCGATCGGTGCTTGATCTGGGGTGCTAGGTTGCGCCTGCACTTCGCTGACTCGTTCAACCAACTGCACGGGGGGAATGGGGGAGGCTATCGTGTTGGCACTGTGCTGCATCGACCAGTAGAGCCAGATTCCTCCTCCGGCCAGCATGAGAAGGGCGAGTAGCCAGGCAACGATTGGGGGCTTTCCCGCATGGGGTGCGTTTGCCGGGAGCTTGCTGTTTTCTGGGGCCAGGTCGCTCAGGATACTCATATTTTCTCTCGTTCTGGGCTGGTAGGCGCTCGTTGTTTCAGGGCGCTTTTTTGAATGCGTACGGAATTTTCGGCTGATTATATTATGAAAATGGCAACATCAAGTTTCCATTCATTTGTATTAAAATTGCGAATTACGATTTTTACGAGTGTTTTGTTTTTGCTCATTGGTGAGCCATTCGACGGTAATTTCATAAGGTTTTTGCGTGATTTTAGCTACGCTATTTGCGTATTTTTTGCTCGTTTCTGTGGGCATTGTGCTGCTCGTTTTTCCGGATTGCCGTGCCCGCCTGATTTCTGCATTGGGAAGTCTGGTCGAGGCGGGGCATGGCCCGGTTGCGCGTCTTCTTCAGCGCCTTGCAATTGATGCCGGCAATCTGCGAGGTAATACCGCGAACAGGGTGTACAAGGTAAGGGATTTTGTTTCGGCATATCCGGCCGTGACAGCAGGGGCCTTGCTCATGCTTCTTGCCCCGTCTGTGTTGGCGCTCGTTATGCGAGGGCCTGCGGTATTCGAGTTTAGCGACGATGCAACTGCTGCGGACCGGCAGATAGCAATTTTGCTTGCGGGCGAGCAACTGGTTCCGCCAGTTCCTCTGCCTCCGGAGGTTTTCCTCACCCGTGAGGTCGAGACGGTAAGGCCGGATATCGTGCATGCCAGCCGTAACTGGAATTTGCTGGATGCCGAGTTTACGCAGCGCCTGCTGGTTGTCTTCAAGTTGATGAAGGAGCGGTATGGCTACGACATGGTGCTGATTGAGGGATATCGCAGTCCAGAACGTCAGGCCAAGCTGCAGGAACAGGGCAGCCATGTGACGCAGGTGGGCGCCAATATGAGTTATCACCAGTACGGCTTAGCGGCGGACTCCGCATTTTTCCGCGATGGCAAGGTGGTGATTTCCGAACGCGATCCCTGGGCCATGCGGGGCTATCAGTTGTACGGCGAGGTTGCCGAGCAGGTCGGCCTGACCTGGGGCGGGCGCTGGAAGATGCAGGACTATGGGCATGTCGAGTTGCGTCGCAAGGGTGTCCTGGGGCGCCCGGCCAGTCAGGCCCTGCCATAGCCAGCTATTTCGTTCGATTGGAGCTATTGATGAGCAGACCATTCATTTTGTTGGGCGACAAGACCGATCACGGTGGCGTCGTCATCTCCGCGTCCGAATCCACTGATTGCGATGGCAAGGGGATCGCCCGCATCGGGGATCGCGTTACCTGTCCACGCAAAGGACATGGCAGCGTGACCACGATTGTGACGGGCGATCCGACGGCAATCATCGATGGTCGCCCGGCGGCACGCCATGGTGACAAGACTGCTTGTGGCGCTAGCCTGATCGCCAGCCAGTCGTTGACTACCGACTAGAACCTGGCAGCAGTCTTCATGCGTTCGTCTTTCTTCAAGATACTCGGCGGCAGTTTGCTGACCTTTGCAGTCATCTGGGCTTTGGTGCTCGGATGGTGGCAATCAAACGACTATGAGCCGAGCAAGGTGGATCTTGCGCTCTATCTGGGGGCCTTGCCACTGGCTCTGGTAGGCGGTTTTCTCTTGCTACGTGGCTTCATCGAGCACTTGAAGACTCCCGTGATGCCCGCCGCGCCGGCTGTAGCGATTGCTGATGCTGATCCGCTGGCCGGAGATAAGGCACGGACAGCAGCCGAGGAAAGGGGTTTCGTGCTTGCCGTGCTGGATGCATTTGCCGTGGCGCCAGCCGGTGAGTCTGCCGATGACATTCTGGCGGCGGTCGCTTCGGGCAAACGCCCGGAGCCGAGCACTCGGCTGACCGACGATGCGGGGTTCCCGATCTTTCTGGCTGAAGTGCCCAATCTCGATACTGAAGCCATACGTGACCGACTGCTGGAAGATCAAGGAGTACTCCGCGGATTTGCCGACGATGAAGCACTATTGCGTATCTTGGCGCTGCTCGATGGCCTGGTCCCGCGGACTCGGGAAAAAGTTGGGGAGTTGATTGGGCGGAGTACCGAAAAGCTTCGGCTCCAAATTGTCTGGCTCGTGCCAGCGGGCTTTGATCCTTCCGACCTGACCGCCCTGCGGGCCTGGCTACACCGTAGTTACTGGCCAAATCTGGAGTTAACGGAATTTGATCTTGCCGTTGTATCGAGTGCCAATGAGGCCGAGTCCTTGCGTCAGGTCGACGAAATTATTCTGCGTACCAACCGCGATCCGGTCGGCAATGAACTGATTTTATTGATTGCTGCCGCCTCGGCGACCAATGAGAGGACAGTCGAGCAATGGGCCGGAGCAAACCTTCTGTTCTCGGCTACACATCAGGGGCGAAAAATTCCGGGCGAAGGTGCTGTTGCTCTGCTGCTGGCCAACCGTCGGCTCGCCGCTAGTCTTGACCCAGAGGCGAGCGTCCTGCTCAGCCGGGCGAGTCTCGGTGTGCGGGACAAGCCGCTGGATGCCGGCGGTCGTATCGGCGGCAAACTGCTCAACCAGTTGATCTCGGGTCTGCTGGATGTGACTCATACCGAAGCGGCTCAGATTAAAACCTTGGTGGCGGATACGGATCACCGTGCCAACCACATGACCGAGGCGCTGGAGGGGTTGGGAGAGGCATTCGTGCATCTCGATCCCGCGACCGATTGTCTTGCCATCGGTACTGCAAATGGTGCGGTATCGCCGATTAGCAGCCTGATCGCACTGGCTTGTGCTTGCGGCAAGGTCATCACCGATCAGGCGCCTGTGCTTTGCGTGAGCAATCAGGATCCGACTGCCAGAGCAGCCATGCTGGCGATGCCGCTGGTAGCGGAAAACCCCGAGACACCCCGTATTTCTTGATTGAAGCCCATTTCCGATGTCCAGACTCCGTTCCCTGCTGACCGATTCCCGCTTCCTCTCCTTCATTGGCGTGGCGGCAGTTACCGCATTTTTCTTCCTCGGTGCCAAGACACTTAAGGTGGCCATGGTCTGGGCGGCAATCGGCAGCGCCATCATTCTTCTGGCCTGGCTGGGCGTCTGGCTTTATCGGCGGCACAAGGCACGCCAGGCGGGTGATGCTATCGGTTCGATGCTGGAGCAACAGGGCGAACTTGCCCAGAAGCGTCCGGGGGGGGCGACCGCGGCGGAGATCGAGACCCTGCGTCAACGCATGCAGGAAGCGGTCAAAACGATCAAGACCTCGAAGCTGGGGCAGCTTTCCGGCGCCGAGGCGCTCTACGAGCTTCCGTGGTACATAACCATTGGCAATCCGGCGGCTGGCAAAAGCACGGCTATCGTCAATTCCGGCCTGAAATTCCCATTCGACGATGGCGGGAATGCCATCATCAAGGGGATTGGTGGCACTCGCAACTGCGACTGGTTCTTCACCACGGAGGGCATTTTGCTCGATACCGCCGGGCGTTACTCGGTGCATGAAGAGGACAGGGAGGAGTGGCTGGGCTTCCTTGGATTGCTCAAGAAGCACCGGCCACGCGCCCCGATCAACGGCATCATCGTGACGGTCAGCATCGGCGAGTTGATGAACAATTCGCCGGGCTTCGCCATGAATCTGGCGAAAAGCCTGCGTCAGCGGGTGCAGGAACTGACTGAGAAGCTCGAAGTATTCGCTCCGGTCTATATCCTTTTTACCAAGGTCGACCTCATTCCCGGCTTTCATGATTTTTTCCTGGATCTCGACTGGAATGAACGTGATCGCGTCTGGGGCGCGACCATTCCCTATGACAAAGCTAGCGGCAACGAACTGCTGGCCATTTTCGACCGCCATTACGACGAGCTCTATGAGGGGCTGCGGGCGATGAGCATGGCTCAGTTGTCGCGTGTCCAGGGCGAGAACTCGCTGCCCGGCTTGCTCACTTTTCCCTCCGAGTTCGCTGCCATCAAGCCGGCCTTGCAGGCATTCATCGCCACCCTGTTTGAGGATAATCCTTTCCAGTTCAAGCCGGTTTTTCGGGGCTTCTACATCACCTCGGCCATTCAGTCGGCTGATATCAAACCCCCGTCAAATGACCGGGTGCTGCGCAAATTCGCACTCAACAGCGGCGGAACAGCACCGGTGCGGGCTGCCCTCAGTCACGGCTATTTTCTCAAGGAGTTGTTCTCCAAGGTCGTCTTTCCGGACCGCAACTTGGTACGTCAGCACACCACCAAGACAAAACTGAAACTTCGTCAGTTTGCCGTGCTCGGCGCGCTCTGTTTGCTCGGGCTCGGGCTGGGGGGCTGGAGTTGGTCTTACCTGAACAATCGCAGCCTGCTCGACAACGTAGCCCAGGATGTGGCCAAGGCCGTGCGTGTGCAGGAGGGCAAGATTGATCTGCAGTCTCGTCTTGAAGCCCTGGAAATCATTCAGGACCGTCTGGCGCAGCTTGAGCGATTCAACGAGGAGCATCCGGTATCGATTGGCCTCGGCCTTTATCAAGGCGAGAAGATGGCAGCGCATTTGCGGCGCGAATACTTCGTCGGGGTCAATAACGTCATGCTGACGCCGGTTCGAGAAAACCTCGAAGTCTTTCTGAGTGAGGTCAACGCCCAAGGTGACCGCCTGAAGCCGCAAACCGAGGCGCCGGCCAATGCCGGCAAGCCCAACGGCCCCAAGCCCTACAAGGATGCTCGGCCATCCGATGTCGAAGACGCCTACAACGCGCTCAAAACCTATCTCATGCTGTCCAGCCCGGAACATGTCGATGTTGGCCATTTATCTGACCAAGTCACCCGTTTTTGGCGCAGCTGGCTGGAGGCCAATCGCGGCACGATGACCCGCGAACAGATGATCCGCTCCGCCGGGCGCATTCTTTCTTTCCATCTTGAACATGCCAGCGATCCGGCTTGGCCGACGATCGAAAACAACCTCGCATTGGTTGACGAGGTGCGCGACAAGCTGCGCCAGGTCGTTCGCGGCATGCCGGCTGCCGAGCGTGTCTATGCCGAGATCAAGGCGCGGGCTTCGACCCGTTTCGCGCCGGTGACAGTGGCCAATGTGGTCGGTCCTGATAACGCCGCGCTGGTGGCAGGCAGCCATGTCGTATCCGGTGCCTTTACCGTCGAAGCGTGGCGTGAATATGTGCAGCTCGCAATCAAGGACGCGGCCACGAGCGAGCAGAAAAGTGCGGATTGGGTACTGCAGACCTCGACCAAGGACGATCTGACCCTGGAGGGCAGTCCGGAGCAGATTCAGAAGTCCCTGATCGCCATGTACAAGCGGGATTACGCGGAAGAATGGAAGCAGTTCGTGCAGGGGGTCAGCGTAACCTCTTTCGAGAGTTTCCCGGAGGCGGTTGCAGCCATGAACCGACTTGGCGATGCGCAGACCTCGCCGGTTGGAACATTGATCAAATTCATCTTTGACCAGACAGCCTGGGATAACCCGGCCATGGCCAATCTGGGCCTGGAGCGGGCGCAAAAGGGCTTCGTCGAATGGTTCAAGCGTTCGATCCTGCAGATGTCGCCCAGTCGGGTCCAGCTCGACGTGAATGTTCAGGCAAAGCAAGCCGAAGTGCCGATGGGGCCGATAGGTAAGGAGTTCGCCGGTGTCGGCCGCCTGGTCATGCCGCGCGACAAGTCGGACCCGCTGCTCGACACCTACCTGAAACAGTTATCCAAGATCCGTACTCGCCTCAATCAATTGAAGAATCAGGGTGATCCCGGCCCTGGTGCACTCAAGCTGATGCGCGAAACGATAGATGGCGGTACCTCTGAGCTTTCGGAAACGCTGCGCTTTGTCGATGAGCAGATGCTGACCGGCATGCCCGACAATCAACGCGCGGTGCTGCGTCCGCTGCTCTTGCGTCCGTTGCTGCAGTCTTATGCAGCGATCATCCGGCCTGCTTCGGAAGACCTCAACAAGACCTGGGATGCTCAGGTCTACGAGCCGTTCAATCGTAAGCTCGCAGTCAAATACCCATTTACCGCATCCTCCAACATCGAGGCTTCTCCAGCCGAGATTGCCCAGGTGTTCGGTCCGGAAGGCGCTATCGCCAAGTACGTCGAGGCAGCGATGGGTTCCCTCGTCGTGCGGCGGGGCAATACGGTGACTCCGCGGACCTGGGGTGATCTCGGACTGACCCTGCAGCCCGAGTTCATGAACGAGTTTGCGCGTTGGGTTTCGCCACTCGAAGGTGGTGCGGCTGCCGATAGCGGCGCGACTGGGGCCGGGCAGGCGCAGACAGTATTCATGCTGAGGCCACAACCGTCGCCGGGAACGACTGGGTATGTGATCGAGATCGATGGCCAGAAGCTGAGTTACCGCAACGGTGCTGCGCAATGGGTCAATTTCGTCTGGCCCAATGCCAATGGCGCACCGGGGGCCAGGATCGTGGCTACCACCTTCGAAGGGCGAATCGTCGAGGTGATCAACGTGCCGGGACGTTTTGGCTTGGAAAAGATGATCAATTCGGCCAAGCGTACCCGGCAGGCCGATGGCACTTTCCGCTTGTCATGGGTGACTGACAGCGTGGATATCGATGTCGACTTGCGTATCGTTAGCAGCGCCCAGGCTCAGGCCGGGAGTGCCCAAGGTGGGCAGGGGGCGCGCGGCTTGGCCGGCCTTCGGTTGCCGCAGACAGTCGCGGTTGGCACGGTTTCCGCTGGTTCGCCGGCGGATACGGCTACTGCTTCTCCGCCTGCCCCCGTACCACCGGAGAGTCTCGCTGCCGCACCGGGAGGCAGGTCATGAGTCAGGTCATTGCCTCGCCTGCGACCTGTTTCGGAAAAATCCCCTCGCGTGGAGATTTCGTCAAGGGGACAGGGCAACACCAGTTGATCAGCGTGCTCGATCGCTGGGTATCGCAAATGATGGAGCGGCTCTCCGAAGATCCCAATTGGAAAGCGGTCTATGACGATGCTGGTGCAGTTGATTTTGCTTTCGTCGGGGCGCGCAGCCGTATCTCCGTTGTCGGTCATTTGCGGCCCAGCACCGATTCGTCGGGTCGCCGCTTTCCGTTCATCACCGCCGCCACCATTGAGCGGGAAGATGCGTTGATGTTTCGCTGCGCCCCGGTTGGACTGGGTTTTTCCTTCGCTGCTCTGGCGCGGATTGCCGAGGCAGGGGGCGGGGGCGTCGAGGTGCCGGTGCTGTTGAGCGATCTGGAGGCGATTAATTGCGCAGCCGATTTTGAAACGGCAGTTCAAACCGATCCGCTGGGCAATTTCGTTCGCCGTACCACGCTCGAAATGCTGGCAGACATTCTCGGCTGTAACGGCAGCGGACACCTGCGCCGGATCATCCTCGCCATTGGCATCCTGCTCCGCCCGGTACTCGGCCAGGGGAGCGTGTCGATCGACAAGGATCTCGTACTGCCCTTGCCGGGGGAGGAGCGTTATCGCCACCCGGTGGCCGGACTCTGGCTTTATCTGGTATCTGCCTTCCTGCGGCGGACCTCGGTCGAATTGCAATTGCTTATGGAGCGCCAATCCTTGTCGCCGAAGCTGGTGCTTGGCTTCAATGGGGCTGCTCCGGCAACTCTGCTTGCGGCACTCTCGCCGCACACCTGTGTCGACAAGGTCATCTCCTTGCTCGATCCGGAATGGATCGACGATTTACCCGAACTGAGCAGTGATTACGGTATTGCCAAGCTCGCAGCCTATCTCGCGCAACCGGCGACTACGCTGGAACTCGCCATCAACACATTCAGAGAAGTTTTTCTCGGGGAATAGCATGTACGCCCGCATCATATTTTTCGCCCTGTTTGTTGCATTCAATGTTCAGGCGCAGAGCGCGTCGGTGGCTGGTAGTGACGAGGCAGCCAAGGTCGTTGCCTCGGGAACAGTTCCGGATGAAGCGTCACGTGCCGCCATCCTCGGGAAGTTGCGTGATCTGTATGGCGCTGCCAATGTGGTTGACCGCCTGGAGGTGGGGGGGGTCGTACCTCCACCCAACTGGACCGAGTACATGACCAAGTTGCTTAATCCCAACATCAAGCAGGTTCGCAAGGGACAGATGCAGGTTAACGGGACTCAAATTGCTCTCAAGGGAAATGTGGCCAACGAGGCGATGCGCCAGCAGGTTGTCAGTGACATGGCTACTGCTCTCAATCCCACTTACACCGTTGATAACGGCTTGGTTGTGGCTGGTGGATCGGCTCAGACTGTACTCGACAAGACACTGTCCAATCGGGTCGTCGAATTCGAAAGCGGTTCCGCCACGCTGACGCCCGTGGGGCAAAAGATTCTCGACGAGATGGCTGCCGCGATCAAACAGATCGGTACCCCCAAGGTACAGGTCATCGGACATACCGACAGCAGCGGCAATCGCTTGGCCAATATCGGTCTCAGCCTGGCGCGCGCGAATACAGTGCGCGCCTATCTTATCGACAAGGGAATTCCTGCCGAATCACTGAGCGCGGTGGGCTCCGGACCGGATCACCCGGTAAATTCCAACGATACCGCAGAGGGAAGGGCGAAAAACCGCCGTATCGAGTTCAGACTGGCCGGTTGAGGGCAGGCAAATGCCCTGATTCCGGCCGAAGCCTAGGTGCTGAGGGGGCCGGCTTACGCAATCAGGTTCAGGCTCGTTCCTGGTGCAAGGTGTCAACACCGAGCATTTCTTCCATGCGGGAAAGCGCCGTATCGTCCTTGACGACGGTTCGCAGCCATTCATGCAATGACATGCCGCCCCAGCGTGCAGCCTTGTCAGCGAGGTAGGCAACCGGGCTATGTGGTTCGGTACGCCGGAAGAAGGCCGCAATCTCTTGCAGTTGGCGAATAGCTTGGTCTCGCGATTGAACCGGACCGCCGTGGCTTGCGAGTGGTGCGCTGATATCCGGTTCACGATGGCTGGCGGTGTTCGCTTGGGGCTCGGGTTCAGCTGTTGTTGACGAAGTGTTGGAAATGCTGGAAACGTCTCCGGCGTGGCGGTGGAAAAAGCGGAACACGTCGTCAAGTGCATCGAAGGTTGGGCCAAAAGCCGGTGCGTGTTCCCCCATGCGCAGGTCGAGCACCATCTGGAGTGACTTCATCGCATCTTTGAGACGTTCAGCCTCCTTCAAGCCGCCAACGAAGTGACTGGCCGGTGTGTCCTTGAGCGCACTTTCGAAAGTCTCAAGGGTCACCGCAGCATTACGTGCAATTTCGTCGGCCAGGCCTGGATTGCGTTCGATATTTTTTGCTGTGGCGCGGGCCGATTCTTGATCGATCGTGGAAAAATGCCCTTTTTCAGATGCGGTGAGCGGCGCTTCACGGATCAGGCGCGCTGTTTGGTTGACCAGCCAATCCATGACACCCATGCGCTGTTCGAGGTCGCCATCTTCTGTTTGGGGGTGGATGTCATCCCAGAAGGCGTCGCAGAGATAGCCGAGCAGTGTATAGCCCTCGGCTAGCCCGTTCAGTCCATACAGTTTCCCACGTGCCTCGGTCAGCCAGGCGGCAACACGCAGGTCCTTGGCCTTGGTAGAGAGCAGTGTTTCGCTGACGCGTATGACTTTTTCCCAGTCCGCTTCCTTGACCTCAGTTACCCATTCGCCCTGGGACAGTGAGGGATCGTCGAATCGACGTGCCTCTTGTATTTCGTCAAAATCGGCCGAGAAAATCATGTCGCTGCCACAGGAACCTTCTGGTGCATTGAGTGGGCGGACTAGATCGTCAAAATTCATGTTGCTAAGCTTTCGCAGGTTAGTCAGGGTAGCGTGATGGTGAGGGTGGGGGCGCGTGGTGCAAGTTGCACGATGCCATTGAAAGGCGCGAGCGTCTCATGCACGACATGGCTGGCATGCCAGTCCAGGCTCACGTAGGCGAGCAATCCAAAGAAGGCCAATACAGCGCCGATGACCCAGAAAGGAATGTCGCGCTTGATGGCATTGGAAATACTGTCCGGTGCGGCCCAGTGCGGCGCGAAAGGAGCGGCCTTGCCCTTGATGTGGGCGATCTGTTCGCCTAGTTGTGAGGTCAGGTATTTGAGTTTCTCGGGGCCTTCCAGCAAGTAACGCCCCTTGAAACCTGTGAGCAAGCACATGTGGAAGACTTCGAGAGCATTGATCCGGTGAGCGCCGCCATTGCGGGCAGTTTCGAGCTTGTCGAAAAAGTGTTCGCCGGCAAGCTGGTCGCCGAACAGGGCGAGTTGCAGCGGGCGGCGTTCCCAAATGTCGCGAATGTTCATTTTCGAATTGAGCACGGCCTCGTCGACCGCCGCGCAAAAGGCATATTTGGCGTCGTAAATGTCCTCAGCGCTGAAACGATGCTTCTTGGCCGTACGTTCGAACTGATCGAGAAATTTCTGGATATGTCCGGAAAATTCGTCGGCATCGCGCGGTGCGCTTCGATTGTTCAGCAGGATGAGCATGTAGAAGCCGTCGTAAAGGAGATCGACGAGGCTTTTGGCCGGGGCTTCGGCTGTCGTGTCTTCGGCTTGGAGGCTGGGAGCGACGGAGAAGAGGCTGGGTGCGGTGCTCATGAGGTGACGGCAATCATTTCAATTTTGAGTTCCCGGTAACTTTCCGGGGCGTAGATCATGACGGACTGAGCTTTGAGCATGCGCTCGTAGAGTGCTCCATGGGCGTCGAGTGCGAAATAGATTGCCCCGGGGCGAACTGGAATCGGTGCGGGAACCTGAGGGGCATGGGTCAGGCGGACGCCGGACATCGCTGACAGAACGAGTTTCTCGACGTCGTCCGGTGCCCCCACTTTGATGCGTAACGGGATCGATTCGATGATTTCGGATTGCGGGTGCGCGGCAGAGATCGACAAGTAGAACGCAGTGTCCCCATTGATTTTTTCGGAGTCGAGATGGCCTGCGTAAAAGGCCGGTTTCGGTTGGGTCAGCGCAATAGCGAAGAAGCGAGTCGAAATGACCGTGTCGAGCAATTCGCGCAGGATCAGGTCGAGGCGGGCAAAGCAGGGGGCGGGCTGAAGGTGATCGTAAGACGGCAGATCATTGAGCGAGTAGCCTTTGGAAAAAGTCATCAGTCCGCCGGCCAGGCGCAGCAATTCCTGATAAAGCCGTTCCGGCGAAATCTCGGGGTTGCGGAAAAAATGAGTCAGGGCAGCACAAGCGGTGCTCGCCGTGTGCAGTAGCCAGAAGGATGCGATGTCGCCAGAGCGGAACTCGATGACGTTCTTCGAGGGTTCGCGATGAAAGCCGTACAACGCCTCCACCTTGGCGAGCAGGGCATCGATCTGGCGACGCAGCATGGCATGCAAGCTGGGAGCGCTACGCAAGCTGATTGATGGGGGAAGAAAGCCCGGGTCGAGTTCGAAGCCGTTGCTGGAGGTGCGCCGTATGCGCGTTACGGGAAGCGTCAGGAACTGGTCTCGCGGCTCGTTGGCTGATTTGATGTGGGAAATCTGACTCAGGCTGGCAATGTCGGCCTCGGCTGCATCGGTGAACAGATCGGTCGTTTCTCGCGGGACGATCAAATAGCGGGCTTGCCCGGCATCGTTGGTGCTTTCGGTGCAGTTGCCGCCGTGTGATTTCAGATGATGCAGCGCAAGAAAAAACTCGGTAGCACCTTCTTCGGCAACTGCGTCATCAAGAGCGAGCGGCGGGGGCAACTGGTCGGCATCGGGAGCTCGAAAGAATTCACCGTTCCTGAAAATGACATCGATTCGGTTGAAGCGAAGTATGCCGTTCTTCAGGGAGTCGAGATCGATGTCGAGGTCGCGTACTCCCCAGGCGAATGGGTTGGCCGCAAGCAAGGTGCGTCGGTTGCTTGCCTCATGGTGCTGATCCTGTTGCTGAAAGTGTTGGGGACGAAGAAAAAGGCCTTCGCCCCACAGCGTTTTGGCGTCATTCATGTTTGCGTGCTACTTCGGGTTGCATTGGACACCGACCAGGGAGTGGACGTTGTCGGGACTGATTTCGCTGATCAAGGCACCCTTGCTCGCTGTAAAGGCACAGGCATGGGCGCCAACGACAATACCGCTGTCGAACGAGTTCTTTGCTTCAAATCCGAGTTTCCAGCGTTGCGCATACGGAGCTCGGAACATTCCGGTGACGCCAATGGTTGTCGCATCGCCTGGAACTTTCAGAATCAAGTCATAAATCTTTCCCGGCAAGACAGTGATTTCACGGGTAGATACAAGCGATTCTCCCAGCGCCTCCTTTTCGCCTTCTGGCGTATGAATTTGCGGGTAAGTCAGTGTTTTTAGGGCTTCCGGCGAGCGCAGCACGTAAACCTTAATCACCAGAGAGAGCGATTTGCCATTGCTGGTGGTGTTGAGCTGCTCCCCCGCGTGAATTCGCAAGGAAAGATCAGTCAGTTTTTTGGTGGGGTCACCGTTGTCTTTCTTGATGACGCCGGTAGCTTCAAGGACTAATCCCACCGCGGTACCGGCCACTTGAATGGCCGATGCTGAGCCGCATCCTGAGATCAGAGCGGACAGGAGGCAAAGCACAAGCAGATAAAGTGGCGCTCGTACCCCTGAGGTTGCAAATGGCATAATTCGTGTTTTAGATTTTTTTCGTTTGAAAGCAATTACGCTTTAGTCATATCGGTACGTGCAATAGTGTTGCCCGTGACGATTGCATAATGTACTATGACAAATTGATCAAGGCAAATTCGAATGGCATTAATTGCCTTGTGACTGTTCTGTCGTGAATTCACAAGAGGTCGATATGGTCGCCTTTGCAAGGCATTTTTTTGTGGTTGCCGGTTGTGTCACGTTGATGGCCGGATGTAGTGGCGGTAAGGTAAAGATGAGCCAGGAAGAGTTTCTGGATGCCTATTCTCAGTCGAATGCAAAAATTGATTCATTGCTTGAAAAAGGCAACCAAGAAGATGCAATAAAAATTCTTGGCGATTTATCGAAGAAAAACCCGGATCGCAAGGAACCGTGGGCGCGGCAGGCCAAGATCTATTTTGATGCGGGAAATTACTCGCAAGCCATCGTTGCTGCCGAGGAGGTGTTGCAGCGTGACACGACAGATCGTGCGGCCAAGAGCATTCGTGCGGTAGCAGGTTTGCGCGTGTCGGCGCAATCGCTGACCGATCTTAAAAACGATATCGAATTGAAGGGTAATGCGCGCACTGATGCTGCCAGTTTGGCCAAGGTCATGCGCGAGACGCTGGGTGAAGATGTTCTGGTGCCGCCGGCAGAACTTGAAGCGCGCAAGAAGCGAGAGGCAGCTGCTGCGGCGGCGCGTGCCAAAGCAAGGGCGGAGGCACGGAAACGGGAAGGTGGGGAAGCAAGTAGCGGTACGTCATCGGTCGCATCTGGCGGCTCCGGCGGCGATCCGTTCGGCATGCTCAAGTAATTTTTTGCCCGGTTTGATGGAGGCCGGCTGTTTGTTCCAAATATTTTCGGGAGATGTTTGTGGCGAAAAAGGAAAGTGTTCAAAAGCGGCTGCAGAAAATTCGTCCGCCGCGCGTTCAGCTCACGTATGACGTTGAGATTGGTGATGCTATCGAGGCGAAGGAGTTGCCCTTCGTGGTAGGGGTGCTGGGGGATTTCGCCGCGCAGTCGAAAGAGCCGCAGGGCAAGGTGCGTGACCGCAAATTCGTCAACATCGATATGGATAATTTCGATGACGTGATGGAAGGCATGGCTCCGCGTACAGCCTATCGCGTCAAGAATCGGCTATCGCCCGAAGGTGGTGAAATCGGTGTCGATATCGAGTTCCGGAAGTTTGAGGATTTTCGGCCTGAATCGGTTGTCCAGCAAGTTGAGCCTTTACGCAAGCTACAGGAAGCCCGCGCCAAACTTGCCGACCTGCGCAACAAGCTGGCTGGTAACGAGAAGCTTGAAGACCTGCTGAACGATGTGCTCAACAGTACCGAGCAGTTGCAGAAGCTGGGTGGCAAGGCCGGCGAGGGAGAACTGCAATGAGCCTCCAGCAAGCCGTTGCCAATACTGCTGCGATCTCGCATGAAAGCAGCATTCTCGATCAGATCATCGAAGAAAGTCGCGTTGCCCAGTCCGATCAGGAAAAAAGCAGGGCGCGGGACATTATCAGTGAACTGGTCAGCCAGGTTCTTGAAGGCGAAGTCGTGGTCTCCGAAAATCTTGCCGCTTCGCTCGATGCTCGCGTTGCCGAACTCGATCGCCTGATTTCCGAGCAGTTGAGTGAGGTCATGCACGCACCGGAATTCCAGGCCTTGGAAAGTGCCTGGACCGGCTTGCACTACCTCTGCAAGCAGACATCGACCGGCGTGCAGCAAAAAATCAAGCTGTTCAACGCGAACAAGCGCGAACTGGTGAAGGATTTCAAGACCGCCATCGATTTCGACCAAAGCGCCTTGTTCAAGAAGGTTTACGAAGAGGAGTTCGGAACCTTTGGCGGCTCGCCGTTCGGTACCTTGATCGGTCAGTTCGAACTGAGCCGCCAGCCGGAGGATATGTACTTCATCGAGCAGATGTCGCATATTGCAGCAGCCGCTCACGCACCCTTCATCACCGCGGCATCGCCGCAATTGTTCGGTCTGGAATCCTTTACCGAACTTGGCAAGCCACGTGACATGGCCAAGGTCTTCGATACCGTTGAGTACGCCAAGTGGAAGTCCTTCCGCGAGGGTGAGGATTCCCGTTACGTCGGCCTGGCATTGCCCCGTTTCCTGGGACGTTTGCCTTACAACCCGATCGATGGCGAAGTGACGGAGGGCTTCAATTTCGTCGAGGAAGTCGACGGTACCAACCACGACAAGTATCTCTGGTGCAACGCCGCCTTCGCGTTTGCTGCGCGCCTGACCATGGCGTTCGAGAATTACGGCTGGTGTGCGGCCATCCGCGGTGTCGAGGGCGGTGGCTTGGTCGAGGATCTCCCGACCCATACTTTCCGGACGGATGACGGGGAAGTCGCCCTTAAATGCCCGACCGAAATTTCGATTACCGACCGTCGGGAAAAAGAACTGAGCGACCTCGGCTTCATTCCGCTGGTCCATTGCAAAAATACCGATTACGCGGCCTTCTTTGGCGCCCAGTCGGCGCAAAAGCCGAAGAAATACGATCTCGATTCGGCTAATGCCAATGCCTCGTTGTCGGCGCAATTGCAGTACATGTTTGCCGTATCGCGTATTGCGCACTACATGAAGGCGATGATGCGCGACAAAATTGGCAGTTTTGCCTCGGCATCGAATGTTCAGAGCTATCTGCAGCGCTGGATCGATCAATACGTGACTGCGGACGATTCGGCTTCGCAGGAAACCAAGGCGCAATTCCCGTTGCGGGAAGCGTCTATCGAAGTCAGCGAAGTGCCCGGTCGTCCCGGTGTTTATCGCGCCGTTTCATTCATCCGGCCGCACTTCCAGCTTGACGAACTCTCGGTGTCACTGCGTCTGGTCGCCGAGTTGCCGCAATCCAGCAAGAGCTGATGTTTCATCATCATTAAAGGAGAAAGCACTAAATGAAGGATATATACGTTGAGTTCAAGGGCAGTGACATCAAGGGCGACTCCCGCGATGCCAAGCACAAGGACACCGTGGAAGTCTCGACCTGGAGCCACACGATGCGCCAGCCCAAGTCGGCGACGGCATCCGCTGCCGGCGGCCACACCGCCGAGCGCGTCGAGCATGGCGAGATGTTCTTTACCAAGGATATCGACGGTTCCAGTCCCAAGCTCTATCAGGCCTGCTCTTCCGGTCTTGTGGTCAACGACGTGATCATCTACTTCTACCGTGCTTTCGGCGGTCAGAACAATACCGGTAACCCGTCCGGTACCCAGAATCGTCACCAGTACCTCAAGATCGAACTCAAGAACGTCATCATCGCGTCGGTCTCGCCGTCGGTGGATGACGAAGGTATCCCGAAGGAAACCTTCTCGCTGAAGTATTCGGCCGTGAAGTGGACCTACGACGAACTGAACATTGACGGCACAAAGTCCGGCAAGGTCAATATCCAGGGCGCCTGGAACCTCGCCAAGAACACGCCGAACCTGACCTGATCGTTAGTGACGTGAAAAGTGCGGCGGAAATTCGTTTCCGCCGTTTTTTATGATCAAGGGTTTCGAACCTTCCCT
Source organism: Dechloromonas sp. (assembly GCA_016791065.1). Classification (GTDB taxonomy): domain Bacteria; phylum Pseudomonadota; class Gammaproteobacteria; order Burkholderiales; family Rhodocyclaceae; genus Azonexus. The sequence continues at coordinate 78,149 of JAEUOD010000119.1, forward strand.
CTTCGATAAATTGTTTGACGATCTGCCTGTGCGGGCGGCGCGTTGGCGTCTAACGCTCGAGCAGCTGAAGGATTCGGTCGCGCGAGATCTCGAAGCCTTGCTGAATACACGGGTGATCTTCGACGAAGAAAATGCCAAGTCATTTCCCCTGGCATCGCGTTCAGTCGCAGGATTCGGCCTGTCCGATTTTGCGGGGCTCAGCCTGGCCAATGTCCATGATCGCCGACGTATCTGCGCTGCCATTGCGACAGCCATTGCCGCGCATGAACCGCGATTGCGCGACGTCCGCGTCGAACTCGAACTGCATCGCAAGACGGTGAATGCCTTGTATTTCTCGATCAATGCCGTGCTTTTCGTTCGCCCGGCCCAGGAGCCGGTCGCCTTCGACGCCATGCTGCAGCCGACCAGCCTGCAATACTCCGTCAGCCGTCACCGGCTGCGTGCGGGAGGGTAATTGGAAGATCTGCTGCCGTATTACGAGCGCGAACTGAGTTTTCTGCGCCAACATTCGCGCGAGTTTGCCGAACGTTATCCCAAGCTGGCAGCACAGCTGCTGTTGTCCGGCGAAGGCTGCGACGATCCGCACGTCGAACGGATGATCCAGTCCTTCGCGCTGCTCAACGCACGCGTTGCAAAAAAGCTCGAAGACAGTTACCCGCAATTCACCGAAGCGCTGCTCAATGTGCTGTATCCGCACTACCTGCGGCCGTTTCCGAGTTGCTCGATTGCCCACTTCGACGATGGTGGTGGCTTGTCGTCGATCGCCAGCATTTCCCGCGGCACCGAGTTGCAAACGCGGCCGATCAAGGGTGCCGTCTGCAAATTTCGCACGGCTTGGGATGTCCAACTGGTGCCGGTTGGCATTACGGCATTGGATTTCGACCCGATTGCCACGGCCCCCGGAGATGTTCGTCTGCCAGTCGGTTGCAACGCAATGCTTTCCTTTACCCTGGCCTTGCGCGGAACTCAGCTTGAAAGCGGCTTCCGCAAGTTCGGGAAACTGCGTGTTTACATCGATGCCGAACCTTCGGTGGCATCGGCCCTGCGAGATGCACTATTCCTGCGTAGTCTCAAGGTCTACGCTGTCGGAGGCGACCAGCGTTGGCGAGTTGCCCGTGACAAGCTAATCGGTGAAGTTGGATTTGCTGCGGACGAAGCGTTGATCGAAATGCCGGATACGGCTCATGGCGCCTACCGCTATCTGACTGAGTATTTCTGCTTTCCCGAGAAGTTCAACTTCTTCGATCTTGATATTTCGGCCCTGCCTTCGGGTTTGCTCGACGAGGGGCGCATCACGATGCATGTGGCCCTCGGTGACCTGCGTGCCGACAGCGATGCCTCACGACTGCTGCAAACACTGACGGCGCAGAACCTGCGCCTCGGCTGCGTGCCGGTGGTCAACCTGTTTTCACAGCGTGGCGACCCGATCCGGATCAGCAATCGGACGACGTCGTATCCCGTCGTCGCCGATAGCCGTCGGGCCTATGCTTATGATGTTTATTCAATCGACGCTGTGCGCCGCGTGCGCCAGACGCCGCAGGGAGAGGCGATTACCGAGTTTCGTCCCTTTTTCTCCTTGCGCCACGGCGAAACGCCGGATCGCAATGGCTACTATTGGTACGCTCAACGCGACCACATGCTGGCAGAAAGCAGTCCCGGCTACGAAACTTCGGTATCCATCGTCGATGCCGATTTCGACCCGGTGCAGCCCAAGACCGACGTCCTGAGCCTGCAACTGACCTGTACCAACCGTGAATTGCCGACCCTGATGTCGGTCGGTCTGCCTTCCGGCGATCTTTTCCTGGAGGGCGGCTCAAGCGTGCGTGCCATCAAACTGCTCAGGAAGCCGACTCAGCCCTGTCGTTTCGATCATCGCCGCGACGGCCAGTGGCGGATCATCTCGCACCTCTCCCTGAACCATCTGTCGCTGACCGGCAACGGGCTGACGGCATTTCAGGAAATGCTGGCGCTCTACGATCTGCCGCGCAACGCGGCTACCCGTCGGCAGATTGAAGGCGTGCTCGACATCTCGCAGCAGGACAAGACGGTCTGGATGCCCGGCAAGCCGTTTGCCTGCTTCGTGCGCGGCCTGGAAGTCCGCATCACCATCGACGAGTCGAGCTTCGTCGGTAGCGGCCTCGATGTCTTTGCGCGCTGCATTGACCGTTTCCTCGGTCTTTACGTCAGCCTGAACAGCTTTATTCAATTGGTCATTGTCTCGAACCGAACCGGAGAGGAACTGATCCGATGCGCACCCCGCAACGGCGAGTCGATCCTGGGGTAGTCGAGCAGACGCTGCTCGAGCCCGAGCGCTACGAGTTCTTCCAGCTCGTGCGGCTCTACGAGATCGTCTTCCGCAAAGCCGCCAGGGTGGGCAGCGCTGAGGAGGTCGGCGAGCGCATCCGGTTTCGCAATTCGCTGCGCCTCGGTTTCGCCCCCAGCCAGGTCGATGCCATGGCTGCCCAGTACCGCAAGGATGAGGCAGGGTTGGACACCGGGGAGCTGGCACAGGTCGAGATCACGCCCAGCTTCATGGGCATGCTCGGCATCAACGGCACCTTGCCCATCCATTACACCGAGCAGGTCATCAACCACGAGCGCTTCAAGCGCGATGGTTCGGGGCGGGCCTTCCTGGACCTCTTCACCAACCGTGCGGTCGGTCATTTCTACCGCGCCTGGAAGAAGTACAAACTTCCAATCCAGTACGAGACCGACCGGCGCAACCGCTTCCTGCCGCTGGTACTGAGCCTCGCTGGTCTTGGCTTCGATGCGCTGCGCGAGCGGATGGTTGCTGCGCCGGGGGCCATCGACGACGAGTCCGTTGCCTTCTTTGCCGGCCTGCTGCGCCAACGCCCGGTCTCTCGAGAAACCCTGGAGCGGGCGTTGGGTTGCTATTTCCGCGAGAAGGTGGTGGTCGAACAGTTTGTCGGGCGCTGGTACGTCGTGCCGCCGGAGCAGCGCTCGACGCTGGGAGGGACGAATGCCACGCTGGGCGTCAACATGCTGGCGGGCGAACGCGTCTGGCAGCGCAACCTGCGTATCCGTATCCATATCGGGCCACTGACGCATGAACGCTACATGGCTTTCCTGCCCAAGGGCGAGATTGCAGCGGCCCTCGAAAAGATCCTGACCCTGGCCACCGGTGGCCAGTTCGAATACGAAATCCGTCCCATCCTGCGCGCCGCCGAGGTCAAGCCACTGGCTCTCGGCACCGGGCAGGGGGGGCGTCTCGGTTACGACACCTTCGTGCTGACCCGGCCGGAAACCCGCGATCGCAGCGATACCCGTTATCTCACCCATTCCATTCATTGAAGAAACTGCAATGAGCACCTCCCTGAAGACCCTGATCAGCAAACTCAACACCACCTGCCGCCAGGCGGCCGAACGGGCAGCCAGCCTGTGCATGGGGCGCGGCAACTACGAAGTCGATCTCGAGCATCTGTTGCTCGCTCTGATGGAGCAGCCGGGTAGCGACCTGATGAGCATCCTGCGCCGCAACGCGATCAGCCCGACCGGTGTCGAGCGCGAACTGAACCAGGAAATCGACCGCTTCAAGAATGGCAACACGCGCACCCCGGTGTTCTCGACGCACATTCCCAAGCTCTTCGAGCAAGCCTGGCTGATCGCCTCGCTCGATGCCCGCCTGCCGCGCATCCGCTCCGGCCATCTGCTGCTTGCCCTGCTTACCGAGCCGGAACTGTCGCAACTGGCCTTCCGCGGCTCGAAGCTGCTGGCCAAGGTCAAGCTCGACGAACTCAAGCACAATTTCGACAAGATGACCGAGGGTTCGGCGGAAGCCGCCGAAGTCACCGGCCTGGGCAGCGCGTCCGGGGGCGCGGAGGAGGGCGGCGATCCGCTCGAGAACGCCATGCCGCAAGCCGGCAAGACGCCGGCCCTCGATCAGTTCACCACCAACCTGACGCAGCGCGCCCGTGACGGCAAGGTCGATCCGGTCATCGGCCGTGACGGCGAAATCCGCCAGGTCATCGACATCCTCATGCGCCGCCGCCAGAACAACCCGATCCTGACCGGCGAGGCCGGTGTCGGCAAGACGGCCGTCGTCGAAGGTCTGGCCCTGCGCATTGCAGCCGACGATGTGCCGCCGCCACTGCTCGGTGTCGACCTGCATACCCTGGACATGGGTCTGCTGCAGGCCGGGGCTAGTGTCAAGGGCGAGTTTGAGAATCGCCTCAAGAACGTCATCGACGAGGTCAAGAAAAGCCCGAAACCAATCATTCTCTTCATCGACGAAGCCCACACCATGATCGGCGCCGGCGGCCAGTCCGGCCAGAACGATGCCGCCAACCTCTTGAAGCCGGCGCTGGCGCGCGGTGAACTGCGCACCGTCGCCGCCACCACCTGGGCCGAGTACAAGAAGTATTTCGAGAAGGACGCAGCGCTCGCGCGCCGCTTCCAGGTCGTCAAGGTCGAGGAGCCGAGCGAGCCGCTCGCCGCCGCCATGCTGCGCGGCATGGTGCCGCTCATGGAAAAGCACTTCGGCATTCGCGTCATGGACGAGGCCGTCACCGAGGCAGTCCGCCTATCGCACCGCTATATCAGCGGCCGGCAACTGCCGGACAAGGCGATCAGCGTGCTCGACACCGCCTGTGCCAAGGTCGCCCTCGGCCAGAGCGCGACGCCGGCACTGATCGACGAGGCCGACAAGCGCATCGTCCGCGAAAAGGCCGAGCTTGCCGCACTGGAGCGCGAAGCCGCCAGCGGCGCCTGGCACGACACGCGGATCGGCGAACTCAAGGCGCAGATCGCCGCCGTCGAATCCGACCTGGCGATCTACCAGGCCCGTTTTGAGGAAGAAAAGGGCCTGGTCAACCGCATTCTCGAACTGCGCGGCCAGCTTGAAAATGCCGAAGCGCCGGTCGAGGAGGCAGCCCCCAAGGCCAAACCGAAAGCACGCAAGAAGGCCGAAGTCGCCACCACCGGCGACAGCGAACTCGACAAGGCCCTGGCCAGCCTGCGCGACATCCAGGGCGAAACGCCGATGGTGCCATTGCAGGTCGATGGCCTTGTCGTCGCGGAGATCATCGCGGCCTGGACGGGCATCCCGCTCGGCAAGATGGTCAAGAACGAAATCAAGACCGTCCTCAACCTCAAGCCTTTGTTGCAGGAACGCGTCATCGGCCAGGATCATGCGCTGGAAGCCGTCGCCCAGCGCGTCCGTACCGCCCGCGCCAACCTCGAAGACCCGAACAAGCCGAAGGGCGTCTTTCTGTTCGTCGGTCCCTCCGGTGTCGGCAAGACCGAAACCGCACTGGCCCTGGCCGACATCCTCTACGGCGGCGAACGCAAGCTCGTCACCATCAACATGAGCGAATACCAGGAAGCACACACCGTCTCCGGTCTCAAGGGCTCGCCACCGGGCTATGTCGGCTACGGCGAAGGCGGCGTGCTGACCGAAGCCGTGCGTCGCAACCCGTATAGCGTCGTGTTGCTCGATGAGGTCGAGAAGGCCCACCCGGATGTGCTCGAACTCTTCTTTCAGGTTTTCGACAAGGGCGTGCTCGACGATGCCGAGGGACGCGAGATCGACTTCCGCAACACCCTGATCATCCTGACCAGCAACGTCGGTTCGACGCAGATCATGCAGGCCTGTCTCAACAAGCCGGCTGCGGAACTGCCGGAAGCCGATGCCCTGGCCAAAGCCCTGCGTCCGGTGCTCTTCAAGTCCTTCAAGCCCGCCTTCCTCGGTCGCATGAAGGTCGTGCCCTATTACCCGATTTCCGACGACGTGCTGGTGAAGATCATCGAACTCAAGCTCGGTCGCATCCGGGACCGCGTTGCCGCCAATCACAAGGCCGAGTTCATCGGGGACGACAAGCTCGTCGAAGCCGTGCTGGCACGTTGCACCGAGGTCGATTCCGGCGCCCGCAACGTCGACCACATCCTTAACGGCACGCTGCTCCCCGAAATCGCCGAAGTCGTCCTCGCCCGCATGGCCGAAGCTGCCGCCGTCGAGCGCATCAAGGTCACGGCCGGCAAGAACGGTGAATTCAAGTACGCCATCAAGTAATCATCCTTGCAGGAGATCCGGACATGCTCAATCTGAACTTCGCCACCCTGATCCACGGCTACCGGCACTACGCGCAACTGTCACCGGCCGAACTGCTCGCCGGCCTTGGCTGGAGCGAACGGCTCGGTTCGCCCGGTTACGCCCGCAATGGCGCGATCCTCACCAGCCTTGCGCTGCTCTCCTGCAGCGCTCCGCTCAGCGGACCGCTCCGCATCGAGGCAGGTCCGCTGGCCGGGCGCAAGGTGCAGAATGGCGCCAATCGTCTTGCCGACTGGCTCGCGGAACGCCACACGGCGCCCGAGATCATCACCCTCGATGGCGGTCTCGGGCAGGTTGCCTACCAGCTCTTCGGGCGGCGCGGCATTCTGGCGTTCATTCAAGGCACCGGCCCAGCCGGCGGTGAGATTGCCGTTGTCGATGGCCGTGATGCCGCAGCGGTTTGCATCGCCGCCGAAACCTGTCACCCGCTCGAAGTCCGCTTCTGGGAAATCGCCTGAGATGAATGCCCTTCTCGACTTGGTCACGGGCGCAGGCTGGCGCCAGAATGCCCGCCTGCTCACGCTGCATACCCCGCTCGGGGCCGATGTACTGCTGGCCGAAGCCGTCGTCATCGAAGAAGCCCTCGGTCCGGTCACTGAGCATGCCGGGTATCGCATTGAACTTACCGCCCTGTCGAGCGATGCGCACATTGCCCTGCCCAAACTCCTTGGCCAAGCAGTCCGCCTCGACCTGCAAACCAGCGCCTCGCGTACCGTTCTGCGTCCCTTCCACGGCCATGTCACCGCTGCCAGCCGGCTCGGCGCCAACGGCGGCTTCGCCCGCTACCGCCTGATCATCGAACCCTGGCTCAGCTTCCTCTGCAACAACTGCGACCACTACCTCTTCCAGGACAAGACCGTCATCGAGATCGTGGACGAACTCCTTGGCGACTGGAAGGGGCGGGGCAAGCTCACTCCTGAGTGGCGCTGGGATCTCGCCGACAGTGCCGCCTACCCCAAGCGCGGCATGACTGTGCAATACAACGAAAGCGATCTTGCCTTCCTTAAACGCCTGCTTGCCGAAGAAGGTCTCTTCACCTGGTTCGAGCACAGCCAGGAAGACGGCGAAGCCTTTGGCAAACACACTCTGGTCATCGCCGACCACAATGGGGCGTTCAAACCCAATGCCCAGTCCCGCATCCGCTTCACACAGGCCGGCGCCACCCTGAGTGAAGACAGTCTCGACAGCTGGTTCGGCCAGCGCAGCATCGACACTGCCGAGAGCAACGCCCAAAGCTGGGACTACCGCAGCCTCTCCACCCGGCCGCAATCCGCCGGCAGCGCCATCTCGAACGGCGCCATGCCCAAGACCGTCGCCTGGCACGACCCCGGCCAATACGCCTGGCAAAGCAGCGCCCACGGCGAACGCATGCTCGCCAACCAGCGCCAGGCCCTCGACGCCCGATTGAAGCAATACCACGGAGAAGGCACGGTGCGCAGCGCCGCCCCCGGCAGCACCTTCCACCTTGTCGACCATCCTGAACACAGTTTGGGGCAGGGCGATGACGACCATTTCCTCATTACCGCCGTCACCCATCGTGCCCGCAACAACCTCGCCGAGACGCTCCCCGAAGCCATCGATGCCCTGGGCGCGGCGGACGGCGAAGACGGCAAGCAGCCCGACCTCTACCGCAACCACCTCACCGCCATCCGTGCTGCCATCCCCTGGCGCCCTCTGATGGCTGACGCCCACGGCCGGGACATCCACCCGCGCCCCACCGCCAGCGGCACCCTCACCGGCATCGTCGTCGGTGACGGCAGTCCCACCCACACCGACCGCGACGGTCGCATCCGCGTCGAATTTCCTTGGCAACGCGGTAGCCAGTCC
>JAEUOD010000188.1 GCA_016791065.1 Dechloromonas sp.
GATCTGAGGATCGAAGACGAGGTTTTCAGTTGCGAAATTCATGGGGCAGACCACCGGAAGGTGGAACGATTATGTTCGGAAGGCTCTCAATACCGGTTGACATGGATCAAGCGAACGCAGGTTGCAAATGCCCCACACGAATCCAGTGACTCAGGATGTATCGCTGTCCGTCATCAAGACGGCCTGCTCGAATTGTAACCTGCGCGAGTTGTGCCTACCGTTTGGCCTTTCCCTCGAAGAGTTGGAACGCCTGGACGACCTGGTCTCGACCCGCCGCCGCATCAAGCGCGGCGACCATCTTTACCGCGCCGGCGAACCCTTTGACGCCATCTATGCCATCCGCAGCGGCTTCTTCAAAACCGATGTCTTGCTGGAGGACGGCCGTGATCAGGTGACGGGCTTCCAGATGGCCGGAGAGCTACTCGGCCTTGATGGCATCAGCACCGAACACCACACCTGCAACGCCATTGCTCTGGAAGACAGCGAGATCTGCTCGATTCCCTTCTCGCGCCTGGAAAGCCTGTCGCGCGAAATCCACACATTGCAGCACCACTTCCACAAAGTGATGAGCCGCGAGATCGTTCGCGACCATGGCGTCATGATGCTGCTCGGCACCATGCGTGCCGAAGAGCGTCTGGCCGCCTTCCTGCTCAACCTGTCGCAGCGCTTTACCTCGCGCGGTTTCTCGCACGCCGAGTTCTACCTGCGCATGACGCGCGAGGAAATCGGCAGCTATCTTGGCCTCAAACTGGAAACGGTGTCGCGTGCCTTCTCGCGCTTCCAGGAAGAAGGCCACATCGCCGTGCAGCAGAAACACATCCGGATTCTCAACGTCAACGGCCTCAAGGCCCTGATGAACCACAGAGCCTGAATAACGGTCCCGGAGTGACGCCCCCGAAAGACCGTCGGCTAAAATGACGGTCCATGGGACATTCCAACCCCAACTCCTCCGTCACAGCGGAAACGCCTGATAAAGCGCGCCCTCTCGCCAAAGCTCCGGTGGACGTTCGCTCGCTCACAGCGACATGCGAATGGACGACCCACCTTCAAACCCGACAGGGTGCAATCGTTGTGCGCAGCGACTGTCGGCCGGGACGCAGTGCCGATGGCGGCGAAGTGCATGTACGCTTTTTCCTGGCCAACAACACTGAACCGATCGGCAGCGTCTCGCTTTACGCGATGAACCGCGACTTCGACTTCAACCGGCTCTACATGGCCTGGCTGGAGTTCGAAATCATCTTCGGCGATGAGGGCAAGAATGCCGGCTTTTGGTGGCTGGACGACTTCCGCAAGAACAAGGCACACCCACGCAGCGCCGAAACCAATCTGAGTGCTATCGCAGATGCTTATTTCAGAGCGGAGGCGGACGGCCTCTTCCGTTCGGTCGAGGGCTTCTACATGTTTCCAGCCGCCTATGGACCGCAAAGCGAGGAGGTACGACTGAAGATCGTCGCGCAATACGCCAAGTACATGCGCTGCGAGGACGTCCCCGGCGCCAAGTATCTCAAGTATCTACCGCTCTACCACGCGCACTGAATCAACCTGCACAGGCACCGTCGTGATAAACGACGAACTCGGCAAGCGGCACACGCGCCGGGTGAAGCTCGTTCTCGATCGCCCTCGGATCGGCATAGCCCAGCGCCATGCCGCAAACCAGTTGTTCGTGCTCGGCAAAGCCGAGTTGTTGGCCGACGACTCCGTGAAAATCGATCCAGGCCGCCTGAGGGCAAGTTGCCATGCCACGCGCTGTGGCGGCCAACATCAGGTTCTGCAGGAACATGCCGAAATCGAGCCAACTCCCCTGCGCCAGACGACGATCGACGGTGAAGATCAAACCGACCGGCGCATCGAAGAAGGTGAAATTGCGCCGCATCTGAGCCCGCATCCGGGCTTTTTCCTCGCGCTGGATGCCTAGCAGGCCATAGAGCGACCAACCGTTCTCGCGCCGCCGGGCAAGATACGGTTCAAAAAAATCGGACGGGTAATAATCGTATTCCCGCGACTCGAACGCATCGGCGTCAAAGGCGCAACAAACGGCCGCACAAAGCGCGTCGCGCACCTGACCGGTGAGAACATGGACGTGCCAGGGCTGCATGTTGCTGCCGGAAGGAGCCCAACTGGCCAGTGCGAGCAATGCTTCGATGTCCGCCGGCGCCACCGGTTTCGACAAAAAGGCCCGTGTTGCACGCCGAGCGCGGATGACCCGCTCGACGGCTGAACGTTCGTCATGAGCACCTGATACCGCTTGCGACGGCCCTGCACGATGCATGTCCATATTTTCACCTGAAAAAAAACGGAGCGGTCCTCACCGCTCCAGAATGCCTGAGTAGGCAACTACTACAGAGGAATCGTCCAGATCAGGCGGCCTTCGCCTGAGCCTGTGTGAAATAACCTTCGGTATGAATCAAGCGTTCCGCCGCCCCCAAACGTCGAGCTGCCGTCGAACATGCATCGACGAAGGCCGGACTACCCGCAATGAAGACACTGTGGTTCGACAGATCGCCGAACAGCTTGGGCAGCAACTCCGGTACCCGGCCGGTCAGTCCCTCATGCACCTCCTGCGTCAACGTCGGTAGATAGCGGAAATTGGGATAGCGCTTGCACCAGTAGTCGAGCAGGCCGCTTTCGTAGAGGTCATCCCGGGTTTTGGCCGAGAAAACCAGGGTGACCTGCTGCCGGAAACCGCGCCGAAAGGCCGCCTCGGACAGCGACAAGATTGGGGCCAGCCCTGAGCCGGCGGCCAGGCAGAGGACAGGGGTCTCGACGGAGGGATCGCCGATGAACGTGCCGTAGGGCCCCGAAACGCTGACCGAATCGCCGATCCGAAGATCGTCATGCACCCAGCGGCTGGCTCGTCCGTCCTCGACCCGGGTGATCTGCAGGAGCAGTTCGCCGTCGGCTTTCGGCGCGTTGGCCAGGGAATAGCAGCGCTGCGGAATGCGCCCCTCGAGATCACCGAGCAATACGTACTGCCCCGGCCAGAAACGCATCGGCGCAGCCAACGGTTGCAGGCGCAGTTCGACGATGCGCCCGGTACGACGAATGCGCTCGGTAACAACGTGGATTTGCCCGGTCTGCGGCGGGAAGAGCTTGGGCTTGGCATCCTCGGTACCCCACTCGATGACCAGTTCGTCCGAGAGCGGCTTGGCCATGCACATCAGACCGTAGCCTTGATCACGGTCCTCCAGGGAGAGAGCCATGTCGAGCACAATCCCTTGGTCGAACTCGCCGGACACGACGCGGACCTTGCAATCGCCGCAGGCCCCCGCCCGGCAATTGTTGGGCAGGGCATAGCCGGCGTTCTCGAGGGCCATCAGCACGGTATCGCCGCTGCCGCATTTGACCTCGTGGCCCGAGGGATGGAGGCGGATGGTTTTCATTGGTTGTTGTACTCCGTGGCGAGGCTCATGGTTGCTGACGCTTGATGACGCGGGTTGCCTTGGCCTCGTAGCGCGGCAACAGCCCTTCGCCGTAGCACTTGACGGCGCAGGTCAGGCCGAGCCGGGCGCGCAGTTGCTGACGCAACTCTTCTTCCATTTGTGCCGACGGCATCGAAGCATCGGGCGTCCGCTCGAAGGCGACCTCGATCTGGTCCATGCTGCCCTCTCGGGAATCGACGTAAACCTGCCAGGCCTCCTTGACCGTCCCCGGCAGCCCGGCGATGACGTCCTCGATCTGCGACGGGAAAACCATGACGCCGCGCACCTTCATCATGTCGTCCGAACGCCCGATGATGCGGCCGACCAGCGGGAAGCCGTGACGACCGCAGGGGCAGCCGTAGGGATCCTTCGACAGCCGGACGAGATCGCGGGTACGCCAGCGAACGACTGGCGATGCCTCCTTGTCGAGCGTCGTGATGACCAGTTCACCAACCTCTCCCGGCCCGACCGGCTCCAGGGTTTGCGGGTCGAGAATCTCGGTCAGCACCGAATCGTCGTTGATCAGGTGCATCTCGTCGGCGGCATGGGAATGCTCGCAGGAAATACCCAGGATGGGGCCACCGGCCTCGGTCGTGCCGTAGATGTTATGCGCCTTGAAACCCTCCGGCATCATCGCTTCCATCTCGTTGCGGAAGGTGGTCGAGACCGACTGGCCGCCGAACAGGCCGACCCGCAGTTTCCAGTCCTTGCGGGGATCAATGCCGAGCTTGTGGGCATGGGTGATCAGGGTCATCAGCCAGAGCGGCGACATGGTGGTCGCATCGTAAGCATGATCGCGGATCCAGCCCGGCATCAGATCGCTGCGCCCGGGGCCGATCGGGAAATTGACCGCGCCGTAGGACTGGATCGCCTCGTCCATCGACGAGCCGCCAACCCACAGACCATAGCCGTAGCCCTGATAGATCTTGTCGCCCGGCACGATGCCGACGGTGCGGAAAATCCGGTGCAGTTGCTTGACCACCGTCTCGCGCCAGTCCCTGGCCGTGAAACCGAACAGCACCGGCAGGCCGGTCGTGCCCGAGGTGGCAGTGAAGCGCATGACCTTCTCGAGTTCGACGGTCAGCATCGGGTAGGGATACATCGCGCGCAGGTCGGCCTTTTCCAGTGTCGGGAACTTGCTCAACGCGGTCCGCCCGGTGAGGTCGGCGGCACTGATGCCGGCGGCGCCGAAATGCTTCTGCCAGGCGGCCGAGCCTTGCAGGCGCTGGCCCAGTTGCTGCAGCTTGCGCTCCTGGATGGCCAGTACTTCGTCGCGGCTGGCGTAATCTTCGCCCATTCTTTTTTGGTCGCTCATGTCCATTGTCTCCTCCTGTGGGGGTTGAATTCGGGGTGGCCGTCTAGGCCGTCTGTCCCTGGTTTGTCATCACTCGCTTCCTTTCTTCATTCGCTGCCTTGCTTCGATTGCCGCCACCAGCGGGGATAGACCTCGCGCACGATCTCGCCGTTCTCGGCGAGGGCATGGCAACCGTCGATTTCGAACGGCCGCTGCCCATTGTCGCGGCGATGCCAGCGCTCCTCGACCAGGCTCTGGATCGCCACGGTCGGCACCAGGTATAGCATCTCGGTCAGGTGGCTGCAGCCGGCCACGCCACCGAACAGTTTCTGCACCGCGGAACGGAAACCGTCGAGCAGGTTGAGACCAACGATCTGCCGATAGGCCGGGCTGATCGTGTCGCAGATACCGGGGTACGGCGTCGCCAGCGAATTCGCGATGACATCGACAATCCGGTAGTCGGCATCGATCGTCGCCCGCAGGGCCATGTGGTGCATTGGCTGCTCACCCAGGCGGATACCGCGGGTCAGCGGAAAATCCTCGGGCTTGACGTCGACCATCGTGACTTCAATGTCCCACAAGCCGTCGTCGCGGGCATAACCGGCACACTCAAAGCTGCGGCGATGCAGGAGCTTCCGACGCAGGCTGACTGCCCTGCCAGAAACTTCCCGCCCGGCCGTTTGCCGCAGTTGCGCTATCTTCTCGTTCATCGTCTGCCTCACGCTGCCTGATACAGGGTCACGACGCAGGCGCCGCCGAGCCCCAGGTTGTGCTGCAAGGCCGTACGCGCCCCCGCCACCTGCCGGTCGCCGGCCTGGCCGCGCAATTGCCAGACCAGTTCGGCGCACTGGGCGAGTCCAGTGGCGCCCAGCGGATGCCCTTTCGACAGCAGGCCGCCGGAAGGATTGGTCACGTAACGCCCGCCGTAGGTATTGTCGCCGTCGAGGATGAAGCGCTCGGCGGTTCCCGGCGGGGTCAGGCCGAGCCCCTCGTAGGTAATCAGTTCGTTGGCGGTGAAGCAATCGTGCAACTCGATCACGTCGACGTCCTCCGGACCGATACCGGCCTGTTCATAGACCGCCCGGGCCGAACGCTCAGTCATCTCGTAGCCGACGACATAGCGCATGTCGCGCCCCGCGAAGGTTTGCTCGGTATCGGTCACCATCGACTGCGCCGCAATGCTCACCCGCATGTCCAGGCCGTGCCGGCGCGCGAAGCTTTCGGAACACAGCACGGCGGCAGCGCCACCGCAGGTCGGCGGGCAACACTGCAGACGCGTCATCGGATGAAAAACCGTCGGCGAGGCCATGACTTCTTCGAGCGTTACCGTCTCCCGGAAGACGGCGTTGGGATTACGTGCCGCATGCTGGCGCGCCTTCACCGCGATACGGGCGAAGACCTCCGGCCCGACGCCGTACTGCGCCATGTAGGCGCGCCCGGCACCGCCAAAGAACTGGGCGGCCCGCGGGATACCGTCGTCGTAGCCCTGGATCTCCCGCATCTGCTCGGCAAAGCGGGCGACCGGCGAAGGGCGGTCGGTGAAATGGCTTTTCAGGGCGCCTGGCGGCATCTGCTCGAAACCGACCGCCAGCACGCACTCGGCAGCGCCCGATTCGATGGCCTGGCGCGCCAGGAAAAGCCCGGACGAACCGCTGGCGCAGTAGTTGTTCAGGTTGAAGATCGGGATGCCGGTTAGGCCGACCTGGTAGAGCACCGCCTGCCCGGCCGCCGAATCCCCGTAAACATAGCTGGCGTAAGCCTGCTGCACGGCCGAGTAAGGCAGCCCCGCATCCGCCAGCGCCCGTTCGACGGCACCGGCACCGAGTTCGGTATAAGGCACGTTGGCGCTCGGCTTGACGAAAGGCACCATGCCCACCCCGACGACGAAGACACGATTTCCCATGATCAACGCCCGACGAACGTCGGCCGGCGTTTTTCCTGGAAGGCCTTTAGCCCCTCGTCGGCATCCCGGGTCAGCATGAGCATGGCCTGGCTTTCCGCTTCGAGGCGAACGACCTCTTCATAGCTATGGCCTTCGTCGAGAATGCGCTTGCTCGCGCGGAAAGACTGGGTCGGCCCCTGGGCGATCGATTCGAGCAGTTTGCGTGAAACGGCTTCGAGATCGGGCGCGGCCACAGCCCGGTTGACCAGCCCCATGCTGGCTGCCTCAAGACCGGAGAACAGGCGACCGGTGAAGATCAGTTCGGCGGCTTTCGCCCGCCCCAGGCGTTCGCGCAGGTAATAATGACCGCCGGAATCGAGCACCAGGCCGATATTGCGGAACGGACTGCCGAGCAAGGCCGTTTCGGCGACATAAACGATGTCGCAGGCGAGCGCCAGGCCGAAGCCGAAGCCCAGGGCCGGCCCCTCGACCTGGGCGAAGGTCGGGATCGGGCATTGGCGAACGGCATCGAGCACCGGGTTGATGCGGTCACGCAGGAGAATCAGCGTATCGTCGGTCGCCGCATCGACGCCGCTCAAGTCGCGCCCAGCACAGAAACTGCCGCCCGAACCGCAAATCCGGATACAACGGCTATCCTGATCACGCGCCAGTGAGATGGCCTTGGCAATATCCTCCATGCCCTCGATGGTGAGACTGTTCTTTTTTTGCGGCCGATTCAGGGAAATCGTGGTTACCCCGCCCTGCTGCTCGACGAGCAGCGATTCGGTTTGCATCAACAGGCTGAATTTTTCCTTGCTCAATTGGATGCTCCCTTGAAAGCCATCAGTATCTGCAGATCGCTCTTCATGACCGTGATGCCGTTCTGGTTGACCATGTTCCACTCCAGGCGGATCAGTCCGTCACGCCCTTCCCGCTTGGTCTCCTTGGCGAGCACACGGGCTTCGAGATGCAGGGTGTCGCCGATGAAGGTCGGTGCGATGAAGCGCAGGTTGTCGGTGCCGTAGTTGGCGACGATCGCCGGCGCATCCGGCGGCACGCCGAGGCCGGCGGCATAGGCCAGCACCAGCAGGCCGGGGACGACGCGCTGGCCGAAGCGGGTTTGCGCCGCGTAATGGGCATTTGTATGCAGGACATACCAGTCGCCGGTCAGGGAACACCACTGGACGATGTCGGATTCGGTGATCGTCCTGCCACGACTGGCCATCCGCTCATCAACTTCGATTTCGTCGAAATATCGATTCAGAAACGACAAGAGACTCTCCTTCGGGGATCAAAACATTCCGTCTAGACGGGTTATTTACAACTTATTTTGAAGCACTTATTTATTGACCGTTTGGACGGATAATACGGCGATTGGTTCCCACCCGCAACGATTTTCGAAACCAATTTACCTATTCAGAACTTCAGGCGAATCGCTCAGGCCGGTGTTTTTCGGCCGATGCCGTTCAGACAGAAGTCGGATGCTTCCGCCGCGAGCACATCGAGGCCGAGCTTGCCGGACGGCTTATACCAGGTGTAGGTCCAGTTCAGCATCCCGTAGATCAGCATGGCGTGGGCTGAAGCCAGGTGCTTGGTGGAGAATTTCTCCGGATTGACCTGCTGCAGCAACGCGCTCAGGAAGCCCATCAGGGTTTGCTGCGCCTCGCGGATCTTTTCCTGGGCCGCTTCGCTCAAGTAGCCATAATCCTCGATCAGCACCGTGTGGCGGTCCCTGCCCGCGTCGTAATACTTGAGGTGCAGGTATATGTAATCGCGCAGCCGCTGATCCGGATCACCCTTCCCTGCGGCGATGTCGCGCGCCAGCTCAACCAGTCCATCGACGTGCTGGTAAAGCATTTCTTCCAGCATCGCCTCTTTGGACGGGAAATAGTGATACATCCGCGACTTCGAGGCATTGCACGCTTCGCCAATCTCGATGATGTTGGTGTTGCGGAACCCTTTGGCCGCAAACACTTTCGCCGCCGAGTTCAGGATCGCCTCACGGATCTCCTCGAAATTTTCCGCCTTGATTCTTGCCATGATCTATTTCCGGATTGACCGAGCCGCATCCCGTTGGAGGAATTCGTCAGTACCCACTGATTGATTGGCCGCCATTATCCATCACCCTAACGTGTTATCGGCAACCGGGTAGCCGCCAACGCTTTGCGGCGACTACCCGGACCACGCCCGATCAGTTGAGAATTTGCCACTCGCCGTTCTTGATTTCCAGCAAGCGGAAAGCCGAGTTTGACAGCCCCATGTGATCGGCCGGCGTCATGTTGAAAACGCCGCCGGTGCCGATGAAGCCGGTCGTCTGCTCAATGGCGTCGCGTACCTTGGCCTTGTCGGTGGAACCCGCCCGCTTGAGCGCATCGATGGCGATGAACAGGCCGTCGTAGGCATAACCGCCAAAGGTCGACGGTTCGGCTTTGGCAATCGCCTTGTATTCGCGGGCGTAATCCATCACCACCTTGCGCTGCGGATCGGAGGCCGGCAACTTGTCGGCGACGAGCACCGCCGGCGACGGCAGGCGTACCCCTTCGCCGGCCGGGCCGGTGAATTTCTTGAACTCCTCGTTGGCCACGCCATGGCTCTGGTAGACCGGCAATTTCATGCCGAGCTGGGCGATGTTTTTGGTAACGATGATCGGCCCCTGACCGAAACCGAAGACATGGATCGCCTGAACCCCCGGCGTACTGCGAATTTTGGTCAATTGCGAGGTGACGTCAGTATCTTTCGGGCCGTAGGTTTCATCGGCCACCAGGTTAATGCCAAACTTCTTGGCGGCGATCTGTGACTCCTTGCGGCCGGATTGCCCAAAGCCGCCGGTATCCGACAACAGCGCCACGTTGGTGATGCCCCGCTTCTTCATGTCCTCATAGACACGCTCGGCGGCCATGCGATCAGTATGCGGCGTCTTGAAAATCCACTTCTTGACCGGCTCGATGACCACGACCGCCCCGCTCAGCGAGATGAGCGGAATCCCGGCCTTCTCGATGATCGGCACCATGCTCATCGTGGCACCGGTTGTTGTGCCGCCGATGATCAGGTCCACGTTGTCGTTCTCGATCAAGCGCTTGGCGAAGCTGTTGGCCTTGAGCGAATCGCTGGCGTCATCGTAGTTGATCCATTCCAGTTTTTTGCCCAGAACGCCGCCTTCCTTGTTGATCTTGTCGATATAAATCTCGAGCGTCTTGAGTTGGGGCTCGCCGAGTGCCGCCGCTGGTCCGGTCACCGAAATGATCGTTCCGACCTTGATGGTATCGGCCGCCAGAGTAACGCCGGCCATCAAGAGCGCTGCTGCGCCGAGACCGAGCTTGAACATTTGCCTTCTTTTCATTGTCTCCTCCTACGTGGTGAATCGTGTCTCTGTTGGTCTTCCGGCCTGTCGGCCGGTATTGCTGCGGCGCCTGCGACAGCGTCCGCAAATCACTATAATTTAACCCGTCTGGACGGTCAAATATAAATCAAGCAAAGTAATCTCCTTTCCCGCAGCGTTATTTGCCAGCATTGGCCAATCACGATTCCACTGTCGTCAGCGCGCCGAAACGTTCGCCAAGCGCCGGTGAAACGCCCCAACGTCGCAAGGTCGCGACAATGTCTTCCGAACCGGACTCCAGCGCCGACGGCGTTCGCGAAAAGCGCGGCGCCGCAGCGGGTTGCATCCCTTCATCACCTTGCACATAAGTCCGGCGTGCCCGGTTGTGCGCGTCTTCCGGCGCTTCGTCAAGGCCGAGCACGGGCGAAACACAGGCATCGATGCCGGCAAAGCGTTCGACCCACTCGTCACGGCTATATCGCAGAAAGACCTCGGCCAGTATCGCCTTCTGTTGCGGCCAGCAGGAACGATCCCATTGCCGCTGCATGATCGCGTCGTCGATCCCGCACACCGCCAGCAGCGCCTTGTAAAACGGTGCCTCGATCGCGCCGACGGCGAGGTATTCGCCATCGGCGCAACGATAGGTATCGTAGAACGGCGCGCCGCCGTCGAGCATGTTGCTCCCCCGCGTTGCGCACCAGGCCCCCATGTTTTTGAGGCTGTATATCAGGGACAGTTGTAGCGCGCAGCCATCAACCATGGCGGCGTCGACCACCTGTCCGCGCCCCGAGCGCTGCTTCTCAAGCAGGGCCGCGAGGATGCCAACGACGAGCAACATGCCACCACCGCCAAAATCAGCCACCATGTTCAAGGGCGGCACCGGCCCGGTATCCCGCCGCCCGATGGCAGACAGCGCCCCGGACAGCCCGAGGTAATTGATGTCGTGACCAACCCGCTCGGCGAGAGGCCCGTCCTGCCCCCAGCCGGTGATACGCCCATAGATCAGCCCGGGGTTGCGCTCCAGGCATACCGCCGGCCCCAGGCCGAGGCGCTCCATGACGCCCGGCCGGAAGCCTTCGATCAGCCCATCGGCACGTCCGATCAGTTCGTGGACGACCGCGACGTCGGCCGGGCTCTTGAGATCCAGCGTCAGCGGAATGCGCCCCCGGTTCAGGATGTCGTACGCCGGGTCGATCAGCGGCGCCTCGCCGGTCGTCCGGCGACGGATCTGGATCACCTCTGCCCCCATATCGGCCAGCATCATGCCGCAGAACGGCGCCGGCCCCAGGCCGGCTATTTCGACAAAGCGGAAACCGCTCATAGCGCCCATCGTTTCACTCCATTTCTTGTGTGTCGGGCAAAACCGCTTGCCCGAGCGAATCCGCCACCCATTGCCGGGCCAGCGACAGGCAACGCCCGGGCTGCAGTGGTTCGGCCAGGGTGCCGAATTCGAAATCGGCGCGCCGCTTGCCGAGAAAGGCGGCGATCCCTTTCGGAAACTCGCCCGAAGCGGTCAGCTTGCCGACCAGATCCCTTTCGACGGCGAGCCGCTGCGGATAGCCGAGTGTCGCAACGCGCCCCTCATTTAGTAGATACCAGAAGACCGTGGCGGACAGCGCGCTGCAGCGCCCGGCAAAAACCCGGGCGTGATCGCCCTCGGGGAGCACCTTTTCCAGATGGGCAAAACCATCGAAGGCACTGCCCAGAGCGGCAAAATTCCCCGCCAACGCATCGATCTCCAGCCCGCCCACGGCCGACGCCTCGCTTGCGGCAGGCGACTCTCCCCAGCCCCAGCGCGCAGCTTCGCCGGCTGCGGCCCGGTAACCGCTGAGCGCCATGACCAGGCCGTGGCCGACCGACGGCCGCGCCAGGAAGCCGCTGGCACCGACATCCGGAATCAGCCCGATCGCCAGTTCCGGCATGGCGAAGACCGCCTGACGGCCGATCAGGCGGCGGGAACAGGCCATCGCCAGGCCAAGACCGCCGCCCATGGCCAGCCCATCGACCCGGCAGACCGTGCGCAACCGGCTGGCCCGGATGGCCGCCAGCAGCACATATTCGGTGTCGAGAAAGCGGCGCTGATAGGCCGGATCGAGCGCTCCGTCACCGACGAAGGCGGCGATATCGCCACCCGCCGAAAACATGCCCGGCACGGCCGACGAGATGCACAGCTCGGTAATCGCCGGATCGCGCTCCCAAACGGCCAAAGCCTCCCGAATCTCGAGCAGCATGGCCAGATCGATGGCATTTCGCCGCGCCGGCCGCGCCAACCGGATGCCGCGCCGATGCGGGGCATCCGGGTCGTCGACCCAATCGATGTTCGGCACACAAGCCTCTCTGTCTTGTGGGGTTCTGTTGGGGTTGGAGGGGCTGTAACCGCCCCTTCCTTTTTCGAATCAGAAGACGGGAATGATGTCGTCCCAGTCAATGTCCGAGATTTCCTGGCCGTCGATACCGACTTCCGGAATCGCCGGGAAGGGAATGTCGTATTTGTCGAGCAGGCCCTTCAGGTTGAGCATCGACTTGCGCCAGTTGTCCTTCTTCTGCTCATAATCCGGGATGAAGAAACCGGCGGCACGGGCGATCGCCTCGGATTCGCGCTGTGTCGCGATGAAGTCGGAGGGAAGGTCCCAGAATTCCGGCGGCGGCTCGAAGAGAACGGCGGACAGGAAGAGGTAGCCGGCACGAATCTGCTTGGTGATGATCGATGCCTCCTCCTTCGGCAGCTTCGGATAATCACGCTCCATGACCGTCATGCAGATCGCCATGTGACGTGCTTCATCGCGGCCAATGCTGCGGAAGGCTTCCTTGAACAGGGTTTCCTTGCAGCCGTTGGCCATCTGGTGGAAGATCGTCGCGGCGGCGATCTCGCCCATCATGAAGGAAGAGAACAGGACGGCCAGGCTGTACTTCGGCACGGCCTTCTTGTAGCCGTTCCAGTAGCGTGCGCCGTTGTGGTACAGCCACTGCACATTGCGCTTGAGGCGGCGTCCGAGATCGGTCTTCGGCTCGTAATCGACGGCGCTGGCGACGCCTCCGAGCAGGCGCTCGATCATCATGCCGCAGACCACTTCATGATTCATCTCGTCGCGGGTAATCGAGAAGAAGGCACGGCGCACCGGGTCTTCCTCATGCTCCTCGAAGGTCTTGATGACCGCGGCGGCGAAGACCGGTGGGCCGGAGCCATCGAAGACACCGAGCAGGGTCCACCAGTAGGCGATGGCCTCGCGCTGCTCCCAGGTGTACTGGTCGAAATTCATCGTATCCCAGGGCAGCTTCTTCGGATCCCAGGCATCGCGCAGGGAGGCATCCCACACTTCTTCCAGCTTCAGGGTCTTGCGGTCCCAGCGGATCGGGAAGACATTGGGCCCTTCGATGGGCGGGGGCAAATCCATGGTGTCAGCGAGCTTCGCTTGGTTCATCGACATGTTTGTCTCCTGTTAAGGTGTCGGGTTTATTTATTGACCGTCCAGACGGTTTATTCATTATCGACAATTCAGGCGCACTGTCAACACCCTGTTTCTCGCCTCCCACCCCGGCAAAGTGGACGAAAAAAAAGCACCTCCGGGGAGGTGCTTTGCTGGGCCAGGTACCCACTCAGACGTTGGCGATCGTGACCGTGCGCGTATTGAGATAGGCTTCGAGCGCCTCCGGCCCGCCCTCGGAGCCATAGCCGGAATCCTTGATGCCGCCGAAGGGCATCTCGGCGGAGGGCATGGCCGGCTGGTTGATCCAGAGCATGCCGACCTCGATGCGCTGCGCCAGCAGATGGGCGTTCTTCAGCGAGGCCGTGTAGGCATAGGCGGCCAGCCCGAAGGACAGGCGATTGGCCTCGGCAATCGCTTCCTCCAGTTGCGAGAAGCGGCGGATGCCAATCAGCGGCCCGAAGGGCTCGTCGTTGAAGATGCGGGCCTCCAGCGGTACATCGGCAAAGACCGTCGGCGCGAAGAAATTGCCCTTGTCGCCCACGCGCTGCCCGCCGGTCAGCAAACGGGCACCGCACTGCACGGCATCTTCGGTGAAGGCCGCCATCGCCTCCAGGCGACGCGGATTGGCCAGCGGGCCCATCTGGGTTTCTTCCTGCAAACCGTCACCCAGGCGCAAATCGCTGGCGTATTTCGCCATGCCCTCGGCGAAGGCATCGGCCAGGCTGTCGTGAACCAGGAAACGGGTGGGCGAAATGCAGACCTGGCCGGCATTGACGAACTTCGCGGCAGCGCAGGACTTGACCGCCAGATTCAGGTCGGCATCCTCGGCGACGATCACCGGCGCATGCCCGCCCAGTTCCATGGTGACGCGCTTCATGTGCTGCCCAGCCAGGGCCGCGAGATGCTTGCCGACCGGGGTCGAGCCGGTGAAAGTGACCTTGCGGATGACCGGATGGGCGATCAGGTAGCGCGAAATTTCATCCGGATTGCCATAGACCAGGCCGACCGCCCCGGGCGGCAGGCCGGCATCGACGAAGGCGCGGATCAGCGCGGCAGGCGCAGCCGGCGTTTCCTCGGCCGCCTTGACCAGGATCGAGCAGCCGGTGGCCAGTGCCGCGGCCGCCTTGCGCACCACCTGGTTGATCGGGAAGTTCCACGGCGTGAAGGCAGCCACCGGCCCGACCGGATCCTTGACCACCATCTGGCTGACCGTCGATTTACGCGACGGGACGATGCGGCCATAGACACGCATGCCCTCGTCGGCGAACCATTCGATGATGTCGGCGGCGAGCAGCGTTTCCATCTTGGCTTGGACCAGTGGCTTGCCCTGTTCCTGCGTCAGCATCACGGCGATCTCGGGTGCGCGTTCGCGGACCAGCGCCGCCGCCCGCCGCATCTTCTTGGCGCGGTCGAAGGCCGAGGTATCGCGCCAGGCGGCAAAACCGCTGGCCACCGCAGCCAGCGCCCGGTCGAGATCGGCGATGCCAGCATGGGCGACGCGGCCGATTTCGAGACCGGTCGCGGGGTTCACGACAGGCAGCGTGCGTCCGTCGGCGGCGTCCTGCCACTCGCCGGCAATCAGGAGTTGGGTGTTGGGATAGGTTGCGTTAGGCATAAGCTTCTCCGTCTTGTTGTAATGACCGGGGACAGAAAGCGCCCCGGCAGTCAGCTAGCATAGCCGAAGCGATGCCGCCGACGGAACGGCAATGGCACAATGGGCGGCATGGACAACCTGCTCTCCCTGCAACAACTGGCCGGCTTCCTGCTGGCCTCGATTCTCATCACGCTCGCCCCCGGCCCGGACAATCTGCTTGTGCTCAGCCTCGGCGTGGCACGCGGCCGCCGGGCCGGCATCGCTTTCGGCTTGGGTTGCGCCGCGGGCTGCCTGAACCATACCGCCCTCGCCGCCCTCGGCGTCAGCGCCCTGATCGCCGCTTCGCAAACCGCTTTTTCCGCACTCAAGATGGCCGGCGGACTGTACCTGATCTGGATCGGATACCAGGCCATTCGCCACGCCGGCGAGGCGGACGCCGTCCCCGATACCGGCAACGCCAGCGCCAATGCGCGCCAACTGTTCGTCAAGGGGCTGGTCGCCAACGCCATCAATCCCAAGGTCGTCTTGTTCTTCCTGGCCTTCCTGCCCCAGTTCGTCGACACGGCGAGCGGCCACAGCGGCTGGCAGATCCTGCAACTGGGCAGCCTGTTCGCGCTTCAGGCCGGGCTGATCTTCGGCCTCATCGGCTGGTCCGCCGGAACGCTCGGGGGCTGGTTCAGACGCACACCGGGCATTTCGCATGGGCTGAACCGCATTGCCGGCGGCGTGTTCATCCTGCTCGGCGCCAAGCTGATCGTCGACCGCTGATTACCAGCGCAGGCGCGCCACGTCGAGCGTACGCCGAAGCAACCGATTCAGCACCTCTCCGGCTTGGCGCCGTGCCGCACTGGCACGCCCCGGCGAACGATAGGCCAGCATGATCCGCTCCGGTTCGGCTGCCGTCGCATAGAGGCTGATCGACAGCGGGCAGAGGGCGACTTGTGCGGCGTCCTCTTCGATCAATTGCCAGGCCACGCCGGTGCTGCAGAACTGCACGGTGATGGCCTGCGCGAATGGACTCGCCGACTTTCCGAGATCGCCGGCGGTTCGCGCCAGCATGTCGTTGATCGACAGTTCCGCGCCAACCACCAGGCCCTCGCCTTCGATCGCCTCGATCAGCGCCTCACGGGCTGACGTGAAATCGGCACCGACCAGTTGCCTGCGCACCACATCTTCATCGGCGGCAGCATCCGGGATCATGCAGGTCGCCAGCGCCGCCAACAGCCAGGCGCCCACCCTGCGCAAAAAAGGCTCCCCGCAGGGAGCCTCGAACGAGCGCAATCGTGCCATCAGAAGAAGATCAGGCCGCCGACAGAAAGCGTCCGGTTCTTGTTGTCGAAATTGGTGTCGGTCACGTTGGTGATCTTTTCCTGGTTGAGTTCGCCGACCAGCGTAATGTACTTGTTCAGCGAATGGTAGACCCCCAGCGTATAGGCCTTATTGGTGATGCTGTTCATCGAACTGGCGCCGGTCAGTGCATAGCCGTTCTTGTCCTTGTTCTCGCCGAAGTTCAAGCCGATCTTGGTGGCGCCGAACTTGTATGTACCCTGCAGGAAATAGCCCTGCGAATCGGTCTTGTCGCCGGCGCCGTTGCTGCCGCCAAAAAACTGCGCGCCGACCGTGGACAAGCCCAGGCCGCTGCCGCCGAAGGCATAGGCCACCGCCTCGAAATCGCCGAAGCCGGCCTTGGCGCCCAGCTCGTAGCCGGTTGCCGTAAAGGAATCAGTTGAACACGAACCGCTGGAGCAACTGGTGCTTTGGGTCACCACGCCGCCCCAGACCTTGCCGCTGCTCGCCGATGCCTTCCAGTCGTAGGTGGCGATGGCCTGGAAGCCCGGCGTCTTGGTCTCGTCGCCAGCAAACTTGCTCGGCTGGAAGATACCGGCCGAGGCCTGGAAGCCGCCATAGTTGGGCGTGGTATAGGTGATCTGCGGCTGGAAGCCGGTGTACATGTAGCCATGGCCGATCATGCCGAACGTGGTGTTGTACGGGATACCGGCGTTGCTGGTGCCGCCGACGCCAATCAGGGTCATGTCGGAGAGGATGATGTGCTGGCCGAACAGACCGATGTCACGGCCGAACTTGAGCGTGCCCCAGTTGTTGTTGCCGAACTGGAAATAGACGTTGCGCGTGTCGATCTGGCTGTAGGGATTGGTCGTCCCGGCGCCGTCGGCATTGTTGCCGATCGGCAGACCGACGACCTGGGAATTGTTGTTGATGCCCGGCGCGAAACTGAAGTGCGCCTTGATGTCCTGGCCGTTGGCCTGGGTCGTCGCGACGAAGTTGATCCAGCCCGGCAACAGGCCGTTGGTCAGCTCGCTGTTGTTGGTCGTCGTCGTTTCACCGGTGGCGCGATTGATCGACTTGGCTTCGCGATTGACGTAGAAGCCGTTGATGGTGCCGTTGATGTCGAGCGTGATGTCGTTATGGGTAAAGCTGACGGCCTGGCTGGCCCCGCTCAGGGTGGCGAGCATGGCGAAAAGCAAGGGACGAACGGACTGATTTTGATTCATTGAATGTCTCCGGATTTTGTACTTGAACCCCGCCGGCACCGATCATTCGGGCCGGACTCCCCGCTGCCATCCGTTTGGATGACAGGCTGCATCCCGGTTTGCGAAGCCTGTGCCAGCCCTGTCAAAAACGGCTGAAACGTCCATGCAGCAAGGGTTTTCGAAACACTCAAAGAAACTTGATCAAATCCGGATGGAGCGCTTTTCCCGCTCATTTTCCGGACACCTGTTCCAGCGCCTGAGCCAAAAATCAACATCCCCCCGGTGCACCGTGGACAAAAAAAAGCCCGGCGAACCGGGCTTGAAAGGACGACGATCAAGAAAAATCAGAAGCTGTAGCGCGCGCTCAGGCCGAGCAGCCAGTTGCGACCCGGCGCCGATTCGTAATAGCGGCCGTTGCTGTCGCCGACGACCACCGAACCGACGTACTGACGATCGAAGATGTTGTCGAGGCGGGCGAAGCCGCGCAGGTTGAGGGCGCCGTACTGGCGCTCGATCCCGGCCCGCAGGTTGACGATGCCGTAGCTCGGCGCCGCCTGCTGCGTGTTGCTGTCCTCGACATAGACCTTGGCGCGTGCCACACCCTCGACAGCAGCATGAAAACCGCTGGCCGGATGCCGCCAGGCGAGGTCGGCGAACAGGGTGTGCGCGGCGACACCGGGCAGGCGTTTGCCAGCCTCGACGGTGCCCGACGAACTGGTGAAATCCTCGGAGTAACGGGCATCGAGCCCGGTGTAGGCGATCCGGCTGGTGAAGTTGCCGGCCCAGCGGCTGTCGAGCGCCGCCTCCAGGCCGCGGCGCATCGTCTGGCCGGCATTGACGTAGCTCGTGCGGCCGCCGCTGCTTGAGGCGACGACCAACTCGTCCTCAGTGCGGATCTGGAAGAGTGCGACGTCGAGCCGGCTGTCGTTGCCGACGAAGGCCTTGAGCCCGGTTTCGAGGTGGGTGCTGGTGGCCGGCTTGAGGTCGTAGCTGAACGTGCCGTTGGCGCCGGAATAGAACAGTTCGTTCAAGGTCGGCGTTTCAAAACCGCGGGCCAGGCTGACGTAGAGGTTGGCCGCCGGGGTCAGGCGATAGAGCGCGGCCAGCATCGGCGTCGTCTTCTCATAGCTGACCTCGCCGCTGTCGTCGCCGTTGCCGGTCGCGATGTAGTTGTCGTCCACCTTGAAATTCACCTTGCTGTGGCGCAGGCCGCCGGTGAAGACCCAGCGCTCGCCCTGCCACTCGGCCTGGGCATACTGGTCGAAGCTGCTGACGCGATCTTCCTCGTCGCGGCGCAGGCGTCCCTTGACCCCGAGATTGGTCGCGCTGGTGTAGTTCTCGTAGCCCTTGCGGTCGTCGAGCGAGCGCTCGTACTCCAGGCCGAAGGTCGTCGTCAGCTTGCCGCCGGCGACGTCGAAGCGGCTGATCCAGCGCCCGGAAGCGCCGGAGAAGCTGCGGTCGAAATCAATTACCCCGCCCGAATGCTTGCGCTTCGGATCTGAGGGCTTGGTCGCCGGAGTGATCAACTGCACGGAACGCGGAATCGACTGGTACTGGACGACCGAACGCTGGCCGGTATAGGCCGCCAGCTGCAGTTCATGATCGCCGAAGCGGCGCTCGTAGCTCAACCCACCCTGCTGGTGGTCGATGCTCTTGCGCGTGTTGTAGAGCAAGGCGGCCGCCTCGACGCTGCGCGGGTCTTCCTGGTACTTGCTCCAAGTCAGGCCGAGCGGGTCTTCCGCTTTCTGCGAGAAGCCGTTGGCGACGAACATCAGGCGGCTGTCTTCGTCCGGCCGCCAGGTCAGCTTGGCCATCTGCTGATTGCGCTCGGCGCTGCTGTGGTCGCGATAGCCGTCGGTGATGAAGCGCGAGGCATCGAGCACGTAGCCGAGGGAACCGACCTCGCCCTGGGCCGAGACATCTCCCTTCCAGCTGCCGTAGCTGCCGGCGGTGAAGCCGCCTTCGACGCTCGGTCGCCCCTTGCCGTCAGCGGTGAACATCTGGATCACGCCGCCGGCGTGATTGCCGTAGACCGAGGACATCGGGCCACGCATGACCTCGATGCGTTCGGCGCGGTCGAGGTTGAAGGTGGCGGCCTGGCCCTGGCCGTCCGGCATCGAGGCCGGAATGCCGTCGGCGACCAGGCGGATGCCGCGCACGCCGAAAGCCGAGCGTGCACCGAAGCCGCGCGAGGAAATCTGCAGGTCCTGGGCGTAGTTCTGACGATTGTTGGCCGTGATGCCGGGCACCGCCGCCAGTGCCTCCGAGGCGTTGACCTTGGCCTGGTCGGCGCCAATGCGGTCGGCACCGACGACATCGACCGCCGCCGGCAGGTCGAAGCTGTTGTGCTGGACGCGACTGCCGGTGACGACGACCGAATCGAGGGTTACCGCTGTTTGAGCCACCGCCAGGCAGGGAAAGGCCGTAGCAATCAGGAGGGAAAGGCGACGAGGATGAAGGTTCATGATGTTTCGCAATCTGTAGGCCAGGTTTCGTTGACGGCGATTACCGTCCCTGATTCGAATTATTGGCGGCTGCCGGGATCGGCGCCCCCGGCAATTCGCCAAAAGCGCCTCATGAAAATCATGAACTCCGGGGCTGTACCAGTTTTCATACCCGTCCTGACCGGAAATTCCCGGAGCTGACACAATGCCTTATTGGTCTGATTGGCGACTTCCATCGGGGCTTGCCGGGTGAATCACCCCTCGATCAGCCCGTTGCGCAAGGCGACCAGGGTCAGTTCGGCGCCGTTCTGCACGTTCAGTTTCTGCTTGATGTGATAGAGATGCGTGCCGACCGTGCTTGGGCTCAGGCAGAAATCTCCAGCCACATCATTGACCGAGCGCCCTTCCGCAAGCTTGAGGAAGACGGCAAGTTCCTTTTCGGTCAGCGCCTCGACCGGATTGGCCGAGCCTGAAAGCTGCGCCAGGGCGACGATCTGCGCCAGTTCCGGATCGAGATAGCGGCGCCCGCCAGCGACCTGCCCGACCGCACGCAGGAACTCCTCGGGCTCGGCCCGTTTGCACAGGTAGCCGCTGGCGCCAAGGCGCAGGGCACGGACCGGGACAATGTCGTCATGGTGCGCCGAGAGCATCAGCACGCGGGCTTTCGACTCCCAGACCAGCAGGCGTTCGAGCGCCGCCAGACCACCGATCCCGGGCATCGAGACATCCATCACGACGACATCGGGATTGCTCTCGGCGTAAAGGCGGATCGCATTTTCGCCATTGCCCGCCTCGCCCACGACCTCGGCCCCCGCCCCTTCGAGCAGCAGGCGAAAGCCCAGGCGGACGACCGCGTGGTCGTCGGCCAACAGGACGCGGATGCCTTGCAGGTTCTTGTTCATGCGTATTCCTCCTGAAGATTCGGGATGGGCAGGCGGGCAAACAGGCAAAAGCCACCGGCCGGTGTCTGCGTGAATTCGAGTTGGCCATCGAGCGCCGCGACACGTTCGGCCATGCCAGTCAGCCCGAGGCCGCAACCGGCCTGCGCCGACGGCGTACGCTGCCTGCCGCGACCGTTATCAGCCAGGCGAAGCCGCAGTTCGCCATCGGCCCGCTCGACCGCGAGTTCAACCCGGCTGGCAGCGGCATGACGTACAACATTGGTCAGCCCTTCCTGGACGATACGGATAACCGTTCGGGAAACGGCCTCATCCAGCGGCTGCGGCCCAAGCGCCAGACGGACATCGAGCTCGATCCGCTCATGCTGCAGACGCCAGCCGGCAAGCAGCTTGTCCAGCGCCCCCGCCAGGCTGCCGGCAGTCACCGGATGCAGTCGGTGCAGGATGGCCCTGACGCCCTGCTGCATTTCCCCGGTGACGGCGACGATGCTTTGTGCCGGGCTATACACGGTCGGCTGCTCTTTCGTGCGCTGGGCAATCGCCCCGGCCAGGGCGCGCACGGCAGTGATGCCCTGGGCCAGTTCGTCGTGCAGTTCGCGGGCGATCTGGCGACGTTCGTCTTCCAGCCGGGACTGCATGCAGCGCGCCAGTTCATGCTCGGTTTCGAGGCGGACATTCTCATCCACGGCCGCTCCCAGGCGATCGGCCATACCGTTGAAGGCGCGCGACAGGCGACCGAGTTCGGGAGTCGCGAAGACCGGCAGACGGGTATCGAAACGGCCATTGCCGGTACGCTCCAGCGCCTGCATGACCAGTTCCAGCGGACGCAGCGCGTAATCCAGGGCGCGCCGGGTAAGCATGAAAAGCAGGCCGAGCAGTGCGACGGCCCAACCGGCCATGGCAATCAACTCGTCCCAGGCATCGATCACCGCCCGCGAGGCATCGGGCTGGAGCTGGACATGAACTTCGCCGATGGCCAGGCGACGGGACTCAAAAAATTGTGGCTGGAGCAAGTCGGCAAACCATTCCGGCACGCTACGCCCGGCCTTGTAGCTTGGCCCCGGCGAACGGTAGAGCAGGCGCCCGTCGGCGGCGATGACCCGCAGTTCGTTGGCGCGGATGCGGCCGAGCGGACGCAGGACGGCGACCAGGCGTTCCGCCGGCGCCTCGCGAAACTCCTCGGCCAATGCCTTGAGCCATTGCTCGGAAACCCGGCTCGCCGCCTCGACTTCCTCATGGATGGCGAGCCGCGCGCCATGCAGCCAGACGGCGGCGAGGACCAGCAGCAGGCTGGCGGCAAGGCCGGTGAGGACGAGGCTGATACGGGTATGCAGATTGAGGCTTTGCATCATTTCCCCCACACATAACGCACGCCGACCCAGGCCGCACGCGGTGCGCCGGGAGCGACGAAGGTTTCGCGGCGCCAGTCGCCGGAGTCGGCCTGGAAATGGCCGCTGCCGTCGAACGGATTCTCGGCCAGCGCGGCGGCCGTGGCGTAGCGCTTGTCGAAGACGTTGTTCACCCGCAGGAAGGCCTGCCAGCCGGCACCCAGACTGGCTTCGGCATTGAGGTTGAGGATGGCGTAGCCGGCCGTCTTGCCCGCTCCCTCGAAGCTGCGCGTATTGCCGAAGGCATCGGTGGCCTCGCCCGACTGGTGCCGGTTGTTCTCGTTGCCCCGCGCGTACTGGCCGGAAAAGGCCTGGACGTCGCCGCCCAGGCGCAGCCAGTCGGTCGCCCGCCAGCTCAGGCCGAGCTTGAGGCTGTGCTCGGGCAGACCAGGCAGGCGGTTACCCTTCTTGACGAGAATCTCGTCGTCCTGCCCATTGGCCGTGCAGGCGGCGGCCGTGCCGCGCGAACTGTTGTTCTCGGCGAGCAGGCAGGCCTCGGACTGGAAGGTGGCATGCAGGTAGCTGTAGTTGGCGAACCACTCGAAGCGACGCTGCCGGCCGTTGATGCCCAGTTCGACGCCCTGGCGCTGGGTCTTGCCGAAGTTGGTGAAATAGCCGGCGCTGGTCGAGGTACCGACGAAGAGGATGTCGTCGCTCGACACGGTGCGATAGACCCCGGCGTTCCAGCCGATGTCGGCCCCGAGCTTGCCGCGCAGGCCGGCTTCGAAGGTGCGGGCGACGACCTGCTTGAGATAGGGGTCGGCCGCCATCGAGTTGGGCAGCGTACAGGGATTGGCCGGGTCGGCGCAGCCCAGTTCGATCGGCGTCGGCACCCGGTTGCCCTGGCTGAAGCCGCCATAGACGTTGAGCGCCGGCGCTGCCTGCCAAGTCAGGCCGAGGGCCGGGTTGAGCTTGCGGTAGCTGTGATCGCCATCGAGGTTCGGCGCCGTGCGATCGAGTTCGTCGAAGGTCGTCACCCGGCTCATGTTGTAGCGGGCCGAGGCGGTCAGATGCAGGCTCGGTGCCAGAGCGATAGTATCGGTGACGAACAGGCTGGCCGTCCGCGTCGAACCGTGCAGACGGTTTTCCTCTTCCTCCTCGCCGAGTTCCGAAACGCCGCGCGTCGAATCGATGACGCCGATTTGCTGGGTCTGCCGGAACTTCACCTTGGCGTAATCGAACGAGCCGCCCACGGTCAGTTGCTGCCGATCCGTCGTCAGGTTCCACTGCAAGGCGGCGCCAGCGCCCTGCTGCCGGGTCCGGGTCCGGTTGTAGGCACCGGACTCCTGGTTGGCGATGCCGTCAAAGGGGCCGTCCTCGAATTCGTCGTTGGCATCGCCGTTGAGCGTGCGCGTCGTGTTCTGGCGGTAGTAGAGGTTGCCGGAAAGCGATTGCGCCTCGCCGAGCCAATAGCGGCCGTTCAGGGCCAGTTGGGTCATGTCGTTGCGTGTCTGGTCGGGATGCGTGAACACCTGGTCGCGGCGGCTGGCGAACATCGACTCCGGCAGCAGGCCGTTGCCGGTCATCTTGGTCACGGCGCGGCTCAGGGTGAGGTCGGCCTCGCCGGCGGCGCTACGATGAGAGAGCTTGCCGAAGAACTGCTGCGCGTCGGACTTCGAGTAATCGCGCCAGCCATCCTCGGCAAAGGCATCGGCGGCGACATACCAGCCGAGCGAGCCGTTGTTGCCGCCATACTCCACCTCGAAATTGCGCCGGGCGAAGCTGCCGCCGGAGAGTTCGACCTTGCCGCCGGGATGGCTGAAGCCGCTCTTGGTCCGGATGGCCAGCGCGCCGCCCAGGGTGTTGAGGCCGAACAGCGGATTCGAGCCGGGCATCAGCTCCATGCCGGCAATCGCCGAATGCGGCAGCAAGTCCCAGTTGACCGTGTCGCCGAAGGGTTCGTTGATGCGCACGCCGTCGAGATAGACCGACAGGCCCTGCGGCGTGCCGAGGAGCGGCGAGGCCGTAAAGCCGCGGTAATTCACATCCTGCTGGAAGGGATTGCCCTGGACTTCGTTGATATTGACGCCGGGCAGGCTGCGCGCCATGAACTCGGGCAGGTTGAGGCTTTCCTGCTCGTCGAGCTGGCGGTCGCTCACGGTCTGCACATTGGCCGGCACCTGCAGGCGCGGAATGCCGATGCCGGCGAGCGGCGAATTGCCGATGACCTCGACCGTCTCGGTCTGGATCACCTTGTCGGCGGCAAAGGCCGGTGCGAAGGCGGCACTCAGCGCCAGGGCCAGGAGGCTGCGTTGCGGGCAGTGGGTTTGTCTCGTCATGTTGTTTTATTGAGTTTGTAGTGGATGGGAACGACAACCTGGATCTCGCCGCCGTCGAGCCCTTCGGGCAAGGGCGGCAAACCGGACATGGCGGCCAGCATGGCCAGGGCGTGCTGGTCGAGCACCTCGAAGCCGCTGGAACGATCGAGCGCGACGCCGAGAAGATTGCCCTTGCGCGCCACCCGCAGGCGCAGGCGGACCTCGCCTTCCCAGCCGCGCAGGGCGGCGATACGCGGGTATTCGCGCTGTCCGGCGAGCAGCCGGGTCAGTTGCTGGCGGTAGGCAGCGAGCAGGTCGGGCGCATTGGCTGCTGCCGGCTGTGGAGCAGCTACCGCCGCTGCCGGCGCCGATTCGGCAGCAGGCGCGACCACCGCAGCGGGCGCACTGCCGGCTGCGGCCTGGGCCGGCACATTGGCCGGCCCGGCAAACGCCTGCGCGGCGGGAGACGACCGGTTCTCCCGGCGCGACGTGGCTTGCCGGACCTTCTGGGGGATCGCCGCCGGTACCGGGACGACAACGGCGGGCGATCCGGATTCGATAGGCGCAAGCAGGCGGATGCTCGCCATGATGGGTGGCAGATCGAGCGGGGGACGCTGCCGCTGCCACGAATTGAACAGAAACAGGCCGCCATGCAGGGCGACGGACAACCCGAGGATGACGGCGAAGCGCCGACCGAACGGGCGCGGCACCGCATAGGCGCGCAAGGCGGCGGCGCTCACTTCGGCCCGCCCAGCGCTTCCTGCTCGGCGGCAGGAAAGAGATGGCCGACCGAGCGGCGGTATTCGCTGGCCGCCACCGGCAGCTCGGCGAACTCGGCCGGCAGCGGCCGGGCCAGCACTTCGTTCATGTCCAGGCCTTCGCGGGCGGCCTGGCGCATGGCCGCCTGCAGCCAGCGCAACCAGGCGCGGGTCTGGCGGATCGGCGCGGCGTCACGGGCGACGGCACCATGGCCCGGCACCAGGGCTGTGAAGCCGGCTTCGCGGGTGATCGCCTCGAGTTGATCGAGCGCCGCCAGCCAGTGGGCGATGTCGGCGTGCGGGGTGGTCGGGGCGCGGCCGTTGAAGACGAGATCGCCGGCGAAGAGCACGCCGCTCGCCTCGTCGAAGATCGCCAGGTCGGCCCCGGTATGGCCGTCGAGCCCGATCAGGCGCAGGCGACGCCCGGCGACCTCGGCCACGCCGCCGGCCAGCGTCTTGTTCGGCGCAACGACCTCGGTGCCCTTCATCCAGTCACCGGTCAGCCGGAACAGGTTCTCGGCGAAGGCATTACCCTCGGCGGCGATGCCCTGCTGCGTCGCCGGCAGCGCGGCGATCGGCAGGCCGGCGTATGCCTGGTTACCGAGAAAATGGTCGGGGTGGTGATGAGTGTTGATGAGCAGCGCCAGCGGCCGCCCGCTGACTGCCACGATGGCCCGCCGCATCTGTTCGCCGTAGCGTAGCGCGGGCCCGCTGTCGATGACGACGATGCCGCCGGGGGCGACGATGAAGCCGGTATTGACGATATTGCCGCCATTAGCCGGGGTGAAGTCCTCCGTTTTGCCGACGAAAGCGTAGACGCCCTCGGCGACACGCTCGGCCTGGAGGCGATAGTCATAGTCGGCGGCCACCGCCAGCACGGCAACACTGCCGAGGACGATTCCGAGCAAGGCTTTCATGGAGCGATCCGCGCCTTGAAGACGTTGCCGTTGTTGTCGCGGCCGCTGGCTTCGAGCGGCCCGTCGACGGCACCGCGGTTGAGCGTGAACACCGGATTCTCGCTCACCGGCTCGTAGGTCTGCAGGCGCATCAGGCGCTGGCCGCCGGCATCGCGGAACTCGATCTCTTCGAGATGAAAGGCTGGCGTGCCGGCGATCAGCCCGGTATCCATCGGGTGCTCGATGCGCAGGCGGACGCGACCGACATTCGGGCCTTCCGTCCATTGACGGCCACTCACCATGTTGAGCCGTTGCTGCCAGTCCTTGCTCGCGGCCGTGCCGGTCGGCGCCGTGCACCCGCCACCGACGGTATTCACCCAGATCCCGCCGACATGCCAGACGCCGTCGGCCGTGCGCACCGCGGCGCGCACCGGCGTCGATTGCTGCAGCTTGACGCGAAAGCCGAGGTAGGCCGGGGCGGCCTCCGGAAAGAAGCGCAGCACCTGGAGAATGGGATTGAAGTCGGCGAAGACGAGCACCTCGACCACCTTGCCGAGTGCCGTGGCATCGACCGTAACCGGCACCTGCATCGGGTTCTCGGCGGTCGACGGCGCCACCACCTTGACGCGCGGATCGAAGAGCACCGGCGCGCCGGCCAGAAAAGCCTTCTGCATCTCACCCCAGCGCGCCGAGGCCAGCGGGTCGCCGCTTTCGCGCAGGGCCGCCGCTTCGCCCGGTGGCATCAGCGCGGCCAGTGCAATGGCGGCTACGGTCATGTGGAACTTCATCGTCTGTCTCACTCCATTCGCCCTTGTGGGCTGTTTGGAATGAGCAGGTCGCAAGCGCCATGCCAAACCCGGCGTACCGCCGAAGATGGCCGCCCCGCAAGCAAAAGCCGCCAGCGGGAATACACCCGCCATGCGCCGCAGCAGTTGTCTTGTGCAAATCTGGAGCAGCTGTGTTCATTTGCAGCAGGCAGGTACCTCACCACCGGACAGAGAACAGCATGCCGGCCACCGGCTGCCTTGCCAGTTGCCGCCAGTGGTTCCGCACGTTTATGAGGTAATGGCACAGGCCTTGCAGACAGTCCTGCCTGCCGGCGGCCGAGTCAGGGAATGACAGGTGGCCGCCGGTCCGCTTCCGCCGCCCTGGCGCCGGAACTCATGCAAATACAAGGAGACGATCCATGCACAGTAAGCACCTCCCCCAGCGGCGCGGCCTCGGCCTCGCGCTGGCCGTCGCCCTGGCCTTCGCCGGCAGCCCGGCCAGCGCCGAGGTCAGCGACGCCGACATCCTCAATGACGCCACCACCAAGGGCGACGTCGTCAGCTTCGGCCTCGGCACCCAGGGCCAGCGTTACAGCACCTCGACCCAGATCAACACCAAGAGCGTCAAGAACCTGGTGCCGGCCTGGTCGATGTCCTTCGGCGGCGAAAAACAACGCGGACAGGAATCACAGCCGGTCATCCATAACGGCAAGATGTTCGTCACCGCCTCCTACAGCCGCCTCTTCGCGATCGACGCCAAGAGCGGCAAGAAGCTCTGGAAATACGAGCATCGCCTACCCGACGGCATCAGGCCCTGCTGCGACGTGATCAACCGCGGCGCCGCGCTCTACGGCAACCTGGTCATCTTCGCCACGCTCGACGCCCAGCTCGTCGCCCTCAACCAGGAAACCGGCAAGGTCGCCTGGAAGGAAAAGATCGGCGACTACGCCGCCGGCTATTCCGCCACCGCCGCCCCGATCATCGCCCGCGGCAAGCTGATCACCGGCATTTCCGGCGGTGAGTTCGGTGCCGTCGGCCGCATCGATGCACGCAACCCGCTGACCGGCAAGCTGATCTGGACCCGCCCGACGGTCGAAGGCCACATGGGCTACCGCTATGAAGAGGGCAAGGAGATCGAAAACGGCATCTCCGGCACCACCAACGCGACCTGGGAAGGCGACCTCTGGAAGACCGGCGGCGCCGCCACCTGGAACGGCGCCACCTACGATCCGGAAACCAACCTGATCTTTGCCGGCACCGGCAACCCGGCCCCGTGGAACAGCCACCTGCGCCCGGGCGACAACCTGTTCTCGTCCTCCACCGTCGCCATCGACGCCGATACCGGCAAGATCGCCTGGCACTACCAGAACACCCCGCACGACGGCTGGGACTTCGACGGCGTCAATGAATTCGTCTCCTTCGACTACAAGGATCCGAAGACAGGCAAGCTGCTCAAGGCCGGCGGCAAGGCCGACCGCAACGGCTTCTTCTTCGTCAATGACCGGACCAACGGCAAGCTGCTCAACGTCTTCCCCTTCGTCAAGAAGATCACCTGGGCCACCGGCTACAACATGGAAACCGGCCGTCCGAACTACATCGAGGAAGGCCGTCCGGGCGACCCGACGCAAGGTGCCGACGGCAAGAAGGGCAAGGTCGTCTTCTCGGCCCCGTCCTTCCTCGGCGGCAAGAACCAGCAGCAGATGGCCTACTCGCCGCAGACCGGTCTCTTCTACGTGCCGGCCAACGAGTGGTCGATGGACATCTGGAACGAGCCGGTGTCGTACAAGAAGGGC
The DNA here is from genome assembly GCA_016791065.1 of Dechloromonas sp. Classification (GTDB taxonomy): domain Bacteria; phylum Pseudomonadota; class Gammaproteobacteria; order Burkholderiales; family Rhodocyclaceae; genus Azonexus. Next base: position 28,632 of record JAEUOD010000188.1, read on the forward strand.
GCCGCCTACCTCGGTGCCGGCTTCACGATCAAGGCCATCCACGACGACCACATCGGTGTGCTGCGCGCCGTCGATCCGGCCACCGGCAAGATCGTCTGGGAAAACAAGAACTACGCCCCGCTCTGGGGTGGCGTCCTGACCACGGCCGGCGGCCTGGTGTTCTATGGCACCCCGGAAGGCTTCCTCAAGGGTGTTGACGCCAAGACCGGCAAGGAACTGTGGTCCTTCCAGACCGGCACCGGCATCGTTGCACCGCCGGTCAGCTGGGAACAGGATGGCGAGCAAATGATCGCTGTCACCACCGGCTGGGGCGGCGCCGTGCCGCTCTGGGGCGGCGACGTCGCCAAGCGCGTGAACTTCCTCGAACAGGGCGGTTCCGTGTGGGTCTTCAAGCTGCACAAAGGTTGATCTGAAAGCACTTCGGACGCTCCGGCGCCCGATTGAAACGGCGCGACGACTGCGGTCCTCGCGCCGTTTTCTTTTGGCCTCCCGGTTCCCTTCCTCCGCGCCCGATTCGGGCAATCAACAACAAATAAGTACAATGGCATTCGCAGCCACGTGGCGATGCGAAATTCATTCGAAACAGAAAAAACGGAAGGAATCTCTGCCGATGCACGTTCAGCAGACACTCAGGATCACGGCCGCCGTGCTGGCTGGCCTACTGCTCACCTCCTGCGCCAGCGAAATGCGCCGCGCAGAAAACAAGGCGCTTGAACAGCAACTGGACACGCCGCAGACCGTCCAGGTCACCACACCGCCCTTCGACGAAGCCTTTGCTAACGCAGCCCTGGCCGAAGGGAGCAGCACAATCAAGGGGGTGGTTTTCCACAAGATCCGTAACGGTGGAAAGGACGCCGGTCGGGATGCCGCGCTGCTGAATTTCTCTTCCGGTACGCCGATGGCGAATGTGAAGCTTTTCCTCTACCCGGCGACCGAGCATTTCAAGGAAATCATGCGCCTGGAGAATGAGAACCGCTCGGCGCGGGCCTGGCGAAAAGTACAGTTAAAAAGCTTCGTAGGCGATCCGCGCGTCTATAAATACCGCTTGATCGCCACCTCCGACGCCAATGGCCTGTTCGAATTCCCCAAGATGCGGCCGGGCAAATACGTGTTGCTCACAGACAACTGGAGCATCACCTCGAACGGCCAGGAAACCGTGCTCACCGGCCATGGCTACGAAACAGCCGGCTACGTCGTCAGCCAATACGGCGCCACCCCCATTAACCGATTGGTTGTCCATACCCAGGAACAGAATTTCAAGGTCAGGACCGACGTGTCATTCACCGACGAGGTCAATGTCCCGGCTGACAACACGGTGGTCAAGGTCGAAGCGCGCATGCGGCCGATCCGCTAGGAAAGTACGAAACAAATCGCGTTCCTCATTCCCGCGCAGGCGGGATTTCATCGGACTCCAGACGCTGAATCTACGTTTTCGCGAAGATTCAGCGCAGCCTTTCGCCCGATAGCGGCCTCGGCCGACACGGCTTTTTCAATTTTGGGCTTTTTCCCCGGTTGACCGTGAGAATTCACCTGCCCGCTCCCGCCCGGAACTCGACGAAGGTCTGGATGGCCCAGGCCAGTTCCTGCTTGAGCACGCCCTGCCAGGGCGGCATGTGGGTGACGCCGACGATGATCTTGCCGTTGCGCACCGTCTTGGCGAAATAGGCGTCGTTGTCGCGCAGGCAGGCGGCCTTCAGTTCGGCATCGCCGATCCGTCTGCAGAAGCGGTTGAGCTGGCGGAGATCGGGGGCCGGGGCGGCATTGGTACTGGCATCGGCGCCGTGGCAGCGGGCGCAGGCCTGGTTGTAGGCCTGCTGGCCGAGGGCAACGGCCTCGGGATTGCCGCGATAGGGGTTTTCGCTGCGCCAGGTTTCGCCGAGCGGCGGCAGGCTGTCGGCCGACACGCTGGGGGCGACGGCGACTTCGTTGGCCAGCGCCGAAGCGGCCAGCAGTGAAGCGATCAGGGTGATGAGCAGTTTGTTCATGGTGGTCACCAGTCCGTCGGGCAGCCGATGCAGCCCTCGAAATCGGCATCCTGGAACACGGCAAAGCGGCGGTAGATGCCCGTCAGGTCGGCTTTGCGGAAATTGACGGTGAAGAATTTGGTCTCCTGCAGGTTGGCGTTGGTCAGGCGAACGCCGATGAACCAGGCGAAATTGGCCTTGGCCGCTTCGAGGTTGGCGCCGGTCAGGTCGGCCTCGGTGAAATCGGTGCGGAACAGGCGGGCAAACTCGAGATCGGCGCCGACCATCTTGGCGCCGCGAAAGGTCGCCGTCGGGGCGCTGACCTTGTTGAGCCGGGCGGCCGTCAGATCCGCGCCGTCGAGCGTGGCGCCGGCCAGATTGGCACCACGCAGGTCGGCCCGGGCGAGCTGGGCGCCGGTCAGGTCGGCGCCAGCGAGATTCTGCCCGGCCAGGTTGGCGTGGCGCAGGTCGGCACCGGGGCAGCGGGTATGCGGCCAGATGCCGCAACCGTTGATGACCAGCGGCTCGAAGGGTTCGGCTGCCACTGCCACGGTGGACAGAAAAAACAGGCTGAAAATGAGATGTCTGGACATGGTCGTCACTCGATAAGGTACGCGTCTCGAACAGTTCCCTGGCTGGGCCAGCGTCCATGCAGCGCTGGCCCAGCCATGCTTGCGGGCAATCCGGTGGCTGTGGGAATCCAGCCACCGGCGGGAACGGTTTGAGCGAACGTCTTGCTCAGTTCTTCAACGACTTCGGCAGCTTGAACACCCACATCGAGCCGCCCTGCGTCACCTGCTTGGTCAGGTCGGCCATGTCGCCGCCCCACAGCGGCACGGCACCGCCATAACCGGACTGGATGCCAACGAATTGCTCGCCATCCATTTCCCAGGTGATCGGCACGGAGACCACGCCGGAACCGGTCTGGAACTTCCACAGTTCCTTGCCGCTCCTGGCGTCGAAGGCTTTGACGTAGCCGTCCGAGGTGCCGGTGAACAACAAACCGCCGGCGGTGGTCATGGTGCCGGCCCAGAGTGGGAATTTCTCCTTGTGTTCCCAGACGATCTTGCCCGTCTTCGGGTCCATGGCGCGTAGCGTGCCGACGTGGTCGTCGAACAGGCGCTTGATACGGAAGCCCTGTCCCAAGTAGGCGGAGCCGGCCTTGTAGGTCAGCTTCTCGGTCCAGTAGTCCATCGCCCAGTGATTGGCCGGAATGTAGAACAGCCCGGTCTGCTGGCTGTAGCTCATCGGCATCCAGTTGGTGCCGCCCAGGAAAGGCGGCGAGACGAAAACCGATTCACCCTTCTCGGCGCCTTCTTTGGGCAGCGGCGGGCGCTGGCCGTCGACTTCGATCGGCTTGCCAGTCTTCACATCGAAGCCCTTGGCCCAGGTGATGCCCTCGACGAAGGGCCAGGCCCCGATCAGCGAAGTCGGCTTGTTCGGGTAGCCGGCACCGTCGGACAGCTTCTCGCGGTCGGTGACGAAAAAGAAACCATTGCGGTCGGCGTGGGCCGACGCCTTGACCTGCCTGCCACTCTTCGGATCCTTGTACTCGAAGAGCACCACCGAGTTGTTGCCGGAAAAGTCCCAGGCGTCGTTCGGCGTGTGCTGGTAGAAACCCTTGAGTTCGCCGGTGCTGGCATCGACATAGGCCTGCCCCGAGGTAAACAGGCTGTCCCAGTTGCGCGGATCGTCGCCCTCCTTGGTCCGATGCCAGGTGTTCCACGGCGCCGGATTGCCGTTGCCGATCACCACCATGTTCCTGTCCACATCGTAGCTCGCTGTCTGCCACGGGGCGCCGCCACCGTGGTGCCAGGCTTCGACCATCTTGCCCTCCTTGTCGCGCGGCCAGGACGGCGCTTCCTTGTCGCCGGTCGGTGTGCTTTCCTTGCCGTTCAGGCGGCCCATGTGGCCTTCGACCATCGGGCGAGCCCAGACTTCCTCGCCGGTATCCGGATCGCGGGCGAACAGGTAGCCGACGACGCCGAATTCGTCGCCCGACGAACCATGCACGAGCAGCACCTTGCCGCTCTTCTGGTCCTTCACGACAAAGGGAGCGCCGGTCATCGTGTAGCCGATCTTGTGGTCGCCGAATTTCTTGCGCCAAACGACCTTGCCCGTGTCCTTGTTGAGCGCAACGATGGTTGCGTCGAGCGTTCCGAAATAGATCTTGTCGCCGTAGATCGCCGCACCGCGGTTGATCACGTCGCAGCAAGGGCGGATGTCTTCGGGCAGGCGCGCCTCGTATTCCCACAGGCGCTTGCCGGTACGGGCGTCAATGGCGTAGATGCGCGAGTACGAGGCGGTAACGTAGATCACGCCATCATGCACGAGCGCCTGCGCTTCCTGGCCGCGCTGCTTTTCGCCGCCGAAGGAGAAGCTCCAGGCTGGGACGAGGTGCTCGACATTCTTGGTGTTGATCTTGGTCAGCGGGCTGTAGCGCTGCGCCTTGAGGCCCAGACCGTAGGACAGTACGTCCTGCGTCGTTTTGTCGTCGTTGAGGATGTCTTCCCAACTGACGGTCTTGCTGGCCATGGCAGGGCTGCAGCAGGCGGCCGCGACCAATGCGGCGATCAGGGTCTGACGGGGAAGTACGCAAATCGGGTTCATGTTCTGTTTTGTCTCCGGAAGAGTGTGGTTTGTCACCCGGGCTGGGCGGCCCATCCTTGGCGACAGGCTGACGCAGTGTAGGAATCGCTGCAGCCGCCTGTCTCGGGACTTGCTCCCCGGCATTCCGGGAAAAACTCCCGGAGTGCCGGGTACGAAACCTGCAGTGAGCTCCCCCAAACACCCATAACGAGGAGACCCATGGATCTGCGCCGCCGCCTGCTCGGCATGCTTGGCCTGCTACTGGGCGGGCTGATGACGATGGCCCTGCTCATCCAGCTGCACTCGCTTCGCCGGGACATCGACACCGAAGTCGCGGCCTCGACCCGTCTCGTCACGACGCTGCTGGCAGCGGCCGGAGAAGCCGACACTGCGCCCGATGGCGAAGGTTTGCGCCATATCCACCTGCGCATCGCCCCCCGGCCGGCGGACGACGCGCCCCCGCCACTGCTGGTGAAATGGCTGGGGCTGGCCGCAGCGGAACATCCGGAAGAAGCAATCCGCATTGGCGAGCGCACCTTCTACATCGCGCCCAATCCGCGCTCCGAGATCGAGGAGAGGCTGGGCGACACTGTTCGACTTTTCATCACCCTGCTGCTCTATTCTGGAGCAACCCTGCTCGCCGTCTGGTGGTCGGCCGACCGTGCCCTGCGTCCGGTGCGTGCACTTGAGGATGGCCTGAACCGCCTGGCCCGGGGCGAGCGAGACCCGGCCCTACCCCACTTCGCCTTGCACGAGTTCCGGCGCGTTGCCGGTGCAATCGACCACCTGGCGGTCGCACTGAGGGAATCGCGTGCTGCGCGAAGCGCCATGGCCCGGCAACTGATCGACGCCCGGGAAGAGGAACGCCGGGCGCTGGCCCGCGACCTACACGACGACATGGGCCAGAACCTGACGGCGCTCAATGCCACCGCCGCCCATCTGGAGCGCAACGCCCGCCGACTCGATGCTGCGGCAGTGGCCGAATGCGCGGCCGACCTGCGCCGCGATCTCCGGACCAGCGGTGAGCAGTTGCGCCGGATGCTCAAGGCGCTGCGCCCGCACGGACTGGATGCAGGCGGACTGAGCGTAGCCCTGCGCGAACTGATCGATGGCTGGCAAAGCCGGGGCACGGGCATCGAATTTGCATTGGAACAATCCGC